>NZ_JAKMRK010000010.1:0-72138 GCF_025772045.1 Campylobacter sp. IFREMER_LSEM_CL1890
GAGCTTCCTTGATTTTTTTAGTTATAATAGCATATAAATTATAATATCAAGAAAGAAAAATATGCTCATAAATGAAACTTATTTCATAGACTCTTGTGATGATGTGGAATTAAATATAAAAAGAGAAAGTAAATTAGAATATAGAATCGCTTATGATGATAGTAAGCAAATGAAAGCTATTGTTTTTATCATAGGTGGATATGGAGCAAATGCAAATATATATTTTCTAGAAAGTTATAGAAATTTTATAGCTAAAAAATTTGATGTAGTAGCTGTAAATGTATTTTATCATTGTTTTTGCCAAAGAGTTTCTGATGTGGACAAATATAGTGCTGAAATGACTTTTTTATTAGACGATATAAGAACATTTGAAAAGGCTTTCAGGGATTTTGAAATAGAATTTGAAGTGCTAGATAATACAAAAAATATAGAAAAATATTATCAAATTCTTGATCAAAAAATGAGTATATTAAAAGAACAAGGAATTTTAAATCAAGACTATAAGGTTGAGTTATCTGTGACTTTTATCCCGCCTAACAATGAGTATAATAATTTTGCCATTATGTCTGCTATCGATCATATCAATGCTTTAAAAGATATAATGAAAAATTATCCTCAATTTAAATCTTTACCTAAAATTTACGGGGGGGGTCATACGGTGGCTTAGTGGCATTAATGTGTGCTAAAATAGCTCCTTGGTATGTTGATGGAGTGATAGATAATTCAGGTGCTGCATTGCCTCCGTTAAGATATATCATAGGAAGGGATTTAAATAAAGGTGATGCTATTTTAAACGAAGATGAGTTAAATAGTAAAGTTCATTGTTATGTGGAAACTTATTGGACACGCAAAAACCCAAACTCACCTTATTATTTTGCTGATGAAAATTATTTAATAAGAGCTTTACTTAATAAAGATCATTTGATTTTACAAGCTCAAAAGAATAAAAATATTATTTATACAAGTTATCATAGCGCTAAAGATGACTTAACTCCAGCTGATCATAAAATTTCTATGATAGAAATTTTAAAAGCCTTAAACTATGAAGTAGATTTTCATCTAATAGATGAAAAAGATATAGATGGCAAATTTATTAAAAATTTAACTCATGGCTGTGGAATTCCTGATAAGGCATTATTTAATAAAGAATTACCTATTATGCTTGAAAAATTAAAAGATAAAACATTTAGTATGAAAAAAGATAGTATATCTTATCCTTATAAAAATAAAGTTTTTACCTTTAAAGATGAAAATGATAAATTTGTTTTAGAGATTGTTTAAGGCTTTTCACCTTAAACACCAGCTAAAGTTAAAAGATCGCTTACTTTTTCACATTTTTTAAGATCATCACCGCTAATTTGCCTGCCAAGTGAGTTTTTAAATAATACCATGATAGATACAAAAGCTAAGCTATCCCATTCATCAATATCATCTAAAATCATATCTTCTTTTAGTGTTTCATCCATATGCATAGCTTCGCTAATAGCTTCTAATAATTCTTCTTTAGTCATTTTTTTCTCCTTTATAAATTGAAATTGTATCAGTTTTAAAGTTTTTATCAAAATTTATATAAGCACTCCCCCAGGCATATCCAGCACCAAAAGCACTTAAAATGGCATTAAAATCATTTTTTTGTATTTCACAAAGTAAAGCAGGTAAAGAGCAAGCACTTAAATTAGCATATTTTGACATCAAAAAATTTGGTGCTTTAGAGCTATCAATACCCAAGTCATTTATAATAGAATCAACTAAAAATTGATTGGATTGATGTAATAAAAAATAATCCACTTTATCTTTACTTTTTTCACAAAAATCAAGCATTTCTTTTATGCTTTGACTCTCAAGATTAAGTGCTTGGTTAAAAATTTCAGCCCCATCCATGTAAAGATTATCTAAGCTCCTATGCTTATTGGTTTGAAATATTTCTTTATTGGAGCTTTTACTCTCATCAAGTTTAGCAAAAGCTCTATTGGGTATGATGAGTTTATCAAAACCTTCTCCATTAGAATAAAGCTTAAAAAACGATTTTTCATTTGCACTGCTTATGAGTGTTGCACTTACTCCATCGCCAAAAATTGGAGCTAAATTTGCATTTAAAGGGTTTATGGTTTTGCTTAAAGTATCACCACAAATTAATAAAATATTTTTTGCATTTTGATTTTCTAAAAAAGAAAAAGCTATAAATAAGCCGTATAAATACCCCGAACACGCTTGATTTACATCAAAAGCTATGGTTTGAGGTTTTAAATTTAATCGTTTGTGAAGATAGTTTGCGCATGATGGCATAAAAAAATCAGGAGTTTGTGTAACAAAAATCACCATATCAAGCTTATTTTTATCAAAATCGAGCATTTTAAATAAATTTATACTTGCTTCATAGGCTAAATCTGTTGTGCTAATATTTTCATCAGCGATAAATCTTTCTTGTATGCCTGAAATTTTTTTCATTCTTTTTAGCATTTTGACATCATTTTGAAAAACATCTTCTAGGCAATCATCTATATTTATGCATTTATTAGGCACGCAAACGCTTATACCTGCTATTTTGGCTTTATTAAAACTAGCTTTCAATTATAAGTCCTTCGTAATTTATTATTTCTTTTTGGATTAGAGTAAAATTTTCTTTTATATTTGCATTTAAACTATATAAAAATTCTAAAAATGGCATATTTCTTTCGCCCTTTTGAAAGTATAAAATACATTCTTTTGTATTAAAATGCACATGTAATAACTCTATAGCCTTATATAGCATAATTTTTTCAAGCTTTCTTCCTAAGGCTCTGCAACTTATGCAAAGATCTTTTATGATTAAATTTGTTTCATCTTTATAAGCTAAAAAAATTGCTATAATGCCACTATCACTTAATTTATCACTCATGCTTATAGTCAAAATAGCATGTTTTTGCATAAATTCTTCACACTCTTTTAAGCTTAATCTTAAGTAATTTGATATAAATTGATTAGTTTTATTAAGTAGTTGTGAAATTCTTTCAAGTTCATCTGCGTGGTTGATATGAAATTTCAAACAAATTTGTAATTTTTCAAAATACTCTTTAGGGCTAAGCTTGCCAAGCTCTTGTCTTTGTAAATTTGCTTTAATATCAGCACTTCTTAACTCATCTTCTTTACTAAAGCTTGTTTTTAAAAGTCTAGGATAGAGCTTTAAACTATAAGCACTATTTTCATCAGCTAGTAAGGTGTTAATATAAAGGTGTGATACATTTTCAATTTCGGCTATATTATCATCAATAAATAGCACACTATCAAAAGCTATATTAAAAAAATTTACAATTTCTTTAATATTTTCGTCTTTACTTTTCCAATTAGCCTTGATCATACTAAAATCATCAAGTTGTAATAAAAAGTCTTTTCTTTGTGAAAAAAGTTTTTTTACATCTTCTTCTTCATTTTTTGAAGCAATGGCGAGTAAAAAACCTTGATTTTTTAAATTTAAAAGCTCACTTTGCAAGGCTTTATGATTGCTAGATAAAGTAAGATTTTCAATGCCATCTTCGCCTAAAATTCCTTGGTATAAGGTATTATCAAGATCTATGATGATTGCTTTTAAAGTTGGTTGTAAAAGGCTAGGTAGGATTTTTAGTCCTAGAAATTGGGCTAATTTTACACAAGCTTTATTACTAAGTCTGCTTGCATTTATTTCAAAATTACTATCATCTATGATGAGATTTTCATCTAAAAAGGGCTTTAGTATTTTGCAAATACTATATTCTTTTAAGCTTGTATCGCCAAGTAAAAGTGTGATGATAGGAGCGTTGCTAATACTTGATAGCTCTTGTATTTTTTCTTTGATAAAATCATCTACATTTTTTTTATAATTGTTTAAATCTATAAATATGATGTTTAAATCTGCTTTTTGAAAATTATCATAACTTAAACTATCATCATAAGAGCTTATGTTAAATTCAGCCTTTAATTTACTAAAGGCTAAAAATGCATTTAGTATGCTTGAAATGACTTCAAAAGAGTGATTTCTAAAAACATTAATAGTAATTTTTTTATGATGATTTTCCTTACTAAGTTTTATGAGATCATTTCTTTTTAAATTTGGTGAAAAAAGATTCATTTTAGCTCCTTATTTTAAGCAATTCAGGATATAAAAGCTCATCCACTTCTTTTAAATCTTGAGGTATCAAACTTAAAGTTTGATTTGTTTTTGCTCTTGGAAATCTTGGCATTATGACTTGTATGTTTTTAGTTTTTTCAATGTATTTTATAAACACTTCCATTGCAGCTTTTGCCATACTGTATTCTTTCATATCTAAAGGTAAATCATCAACAAAAGAAGAAGAAGAAGAAGTAAAAATTAAAATTGGATTAATATATTTTAAGATTTTATCTAATGCAAAAATATAATATTGCATAAAATTATATAACATTTTTTTATTAAATTGACTATTTTGAGAAGAAATTTTAGGTGTAGCAAAATAATATATATGAGTAGGATTGAATTTTTTAATAGTGTCTATAAAATTTTTGTTAACATTTAAAATATCAAGTGGTATAAAAGTGCAATTTGGAATTGTTTCGCTTGGATGGTTTGAATTATAGGTAGCTATAATAGTAGCGCCTCCAAGAGCTAATAATTTGGCGCATACATTTCCAAAACCACTACTTGCACCTATAATTAAAGCTTTTTGATTTGTGAAAAAATTTGTTTTTTGCAAATTAGAATATTTGACTTTTAATGACGAATAAGTTGTGTTTTTTATTAATTGAGGTCTGATAAATGCTTTAATGCTTCCTTTGCAGGGACTTAAAATGTTTATCATGTAACATTCTATGTTGTGATGTTTTTTGAAATTAAATAATAGTTTGTTATTTGTGTCACATTCTGAAAAGTCTAAATTTAAACTAGAATAAATACTATCTAAACCTGGAATTTTCATTCCAATTAAGCGCGTGCTAGCTATTAAAACAGCTATATTTCTAGAATTTAAATACGCAGAGCACAGCGGAAAAAGTTTCTTGAAAAGTTCTTTGTTGTAATCTAATTCCTCGCCATAATTTTTATTTTGTAGTAACTTGATATTATTTGGTTTATTTTTTTTAAATTTTATATGTTTTAAAAAAATACTTTCTATTTTAGTTTCATTTTCAATCTCAAATTCTATTTTTGAGAAAATTTGATTTTTATCAATGATTTCGTATTTTAACACATTGTTTTTTTGGTATTTTTTGATAATTTTAAATTTTTGATTTTTAAAAAGTGGATTTATAAAATTTGATTTAATTATTTTTATTTTAATTGTATGTTTGCGTTCTTTTTTTAAAAAAAATTCTATAGTTAGGAATAATTGGTATATTCCATATACAATTTGACCATTAAAATACGAATTTTTTGCAAATTCTTCATCAAGATGTATAGGGTTAAAATCTCCACTAGTATATGAAAAAATTTCTAAATATCTTTGGTCGACTTTATGCATTTTTTATTTTTTTTATTTCCTTAATAATCTCTTCTTGCGAATTTAATTTAACAAGAATGTCTTTATCAAATTTAACTTCAAATTCCTCCTCTAAACTCATTATGATGTCAATATGTGATAGCGAGGTCCAATTTTCACAATTTTGCATACTAAATTTTGTTTTATTATTTACTTCAATCTCTAATATATTAGATAGTATCTCATAAATTTTTTGCTCCATATATTTCCCTTTATTTTATTGTAAGTATTACTGTCATGATTATTGCGTTTTTTGTTTTTAGTGCTTTTTCTAAAGAATAATTATTCGCCATAAAATATTCACATTCTTTGATTTTCAATCCTGCTTTATTAAGTAATTCTTTAACTTCATCAGGATGAGAAAATAAATAAATATGATCAATTGCAGGAGCATTGATAGGTATAGTCGCAAAGATTTCTCCATTATCATTTAATAAGGCTTTTACATCTTTCATAAATTGTAAAGGTTGTTCAACATGTTCTAAAACCTCTCCTATTACTACCAAATCAGCTTTGTTGTTAAACTCACATTTGGTAAAATCTTTACATATAAATTCGCATTTAGTATTTATTTTGCCAAACTGATTTTCTACCATATCCTTGCTCATTTGACAACTTATAGGAGATATATCAATACCAAAATATTCTTTAAATTTTTGACTTCTTAGGGCTTTAACAAAAAACTCACCATGCCCTGGTCCTATTTCAAGATAGGTATTTTCTTGATTTTGTTTTTCATCTATATACTTAGCAAAATATCTTCTAACCTCAACATGAGCATTCCATATAAAAGAAGATATGGCAAGACCCACCATGTATTGCTTCATATAGTTTTCATTAAAATACACCATATTTTCTACTTCTGCTAAGGTGCTATATCTATATTTTCCAAATTCTATAAAATATCTAGTTTCTTCTAAAGTATCATTTAATACAACTATATAGCTTTGAGCTTGTTCTTCTAAAGTAATATTTAGTGTATCTTTGTAATAAACAATAAGCTTTTCTAAATCTTCATATTCTTCTTTAGAGAGTTGTAATCCATCTAAACATTTTTTGTGTAGTGGATTTTTTTCTTCTATTAGCTTAAATAATTCTTTTGTATTTTCTAGCATAATTTTTCCTATATAAACTTAGTTTACTAATATATTTTTATCTTTTTTTAGTTCGCTTATAATTATTCTTTCAAAATCATTTGTATTGATATATGAAATAATACCACCTCCAAATTGAATTTTGGAGAATATATTAGCATTATTTAAAATTATATTTATTTTTTCTAAATTTAATTCCGATTGTCTATCAAGATATCTTACATAGTATTGTATTTCTTTTTTGTATTCTTTTTTTTCATCTTTTATTATTCCTTGAAATATTTTAAAGTATCTATAATCTACTTTAAATTTTTCTTCTATATAGTGTATAAAAGTATGAGCCCAATCTAATCCAAAATAAATTATTTTGCCGTTGTTTTTTGTTAAAATGTCATATCCAGAATTTTCTCCAAAACAAGATAAATTTTGAGTATCAAATAATCCTTCTTTAGCTCCTTTTACAGCAAAGGAAAATATAGGATCATTAGTGCGTTTTACTCCTATTTGTTTGCGAAAATATTCATTTAAAGCACCTATTTTTGTAGGAGAATTTAATTTATCATAAACTTCATTTTTGCAAAAACTATAAGTAAATGTAGGCATGATTAAAGTACCTTCTTTACCTATAACTTCAAAAAAACAATCTAATATAGTTTGTAAAAATTCATTTCTAGGAAGCAAGGGTGTGCCAAAATTAAAAAGTTCACTATGCACACACAAAATATCGCCTTTTTTAATACCAAGTTTTTTAAAAGCTTCTATTAAATCTACATTAGAGTATTTTTTATCATTGTATTCTAAAAAATATTTCATTTTATCAATCCGTGAAATTTTAATTTTTCTATTAAATCTTTTAATTCATAAGCTTGCATGTTTAGTTTTGAGGCTATATCTAAAACATCGTTTTTACCATCACAATATGCTAAAAAATTACATGATATTGGTATATCATTGGTTGAAGAAGTATTGATAGTATGGTATAAGCCTCTTTTACCTAAATTAGGTTCGCAAAATATCGTATTTTGATAAATTTCATTAACCTCTAAATTCATAATGATTTCTTGCATAGCTTTTAAGCCACCTTGCAATCCCTCTTCACTGATGAAATTTAAGTCATCCTTGCTAGTATGATATTCTTTATACTCTAGATACTTACTTCTACAAATTCCGACTACGGGTAAATTTACTAAAGGAGAGCAGTATTGTCTCTCATCGCTTCCTCTATCTAAAAAGCTAAATTCTTTAAAATTATTTTTTTCTTTTAAGGTATGCAAAGCTACTTTATCTGCTAGGGTATTTTCACTTGGAGTGTGAATGAGTGAGTAAGCATTATCATCACCTATGCAAGAGAGTACAAATCCTGCTTTAGTGTGTTTTTGCAAATACTTTAAATGTTTACTAAGATAAACTATACTTCCTATAGTTTCAGGAGAAAAAACAAAACGATAATTATATTTTCTCTCTTTAAGTTCTAAAAGCCATTTAGCTAAAAATGTAGCTACCGCAGGACCACTTAACTCGTTATTTGCCATAGATGGATGACAAAGGTAAGTGGAAATTAAAATTTCATCTTTTGTTTCTTGCGTGCTAGGTATGAGTAAATCAGCATAGTTTAAAACCCCATTTTCATGGTGCTTTGCATCTATGAAAACTTTATATTTTCCTTCTTTTAGTTTAATTCTATCTTCATGTTTTATGCAAAAACCCCAACGCCTTTTATAATAGCTTGTCACATAAGGTATAGCATCAGGCATTTCTTCCATAGAGTAAAGATGCTCTTGTAAGCTTGCTAGATCAAGCTCTGTGTCTATGCCTGTGCTATAGTTTAACACATGAAGATTATTTTGCTTAAAATCACAAATTTTTTCTCCATCTGGAGTGATGATATAAGCATCGTTTATCTCCCATTCAGCAGGTACTTCCCAATCAAATATTTTACTCCCGCTTGCTATAGAGTGAATTTTTAATATACCCCCCCCCATAGCTTCATCAAGCATTTTTAAGCTTTGTCTAAAGCCTTTCCCGGTAATACTTCTGCATATAGGAAAAAGCTCACAAGCTAGCTCATACATACTTTTACTCACAACAAGCCTTTTTAGTTTCTTCTAAAATCTTAAATAAACTATCTTTAATAAATTGTGCTTCTTTTAAACTCATTTCTTGATGAGCAGGTATGCTAAGTTCAGCTTTATAAAAATTATCCGCATTTTCTAAGAATAAATTTCCATATAAGTTTTTATAATAACTAAACTCATAAGTAGGCTTATAATGCACTTGTATACCTATGCCCAAATTTAATAATTTTTCAAAAATAATCTCTTTTTGGCAATAAAACTCAGGAAAAAGCAAAATAGGATATAAATGTCTTGAGCTTTTTTTATAATCTTTGATTTTTATAGTGCTAAAATAAGGATTTTTTTCAAATTCTTTATCGTAAAAACTTGTGATGATTTCTCTTTTTTCTAGTATATTATCAAGTTTTTTTAGTTGATTTATACCTAAAGCACAAGCTACATCGCTTAAACGATAATTATAGCCTAGTTCAATCATATCACTATCCCAAAGCCTTTTTTTGACTATACCATGACTTCTTAAAAGCTTGATTTTTGAGATTAATTCCTCATCATTGCTAACAACCGCACCACCCTCAAAGGTTGTAATAGGTTTAACCGGATGAAAAGAAAATATGCTCAAATCTCCCATAGAACCTACTTTTTGATCTTTATAAATAGCACCTAGAGCATGACTTGCATCATCAATTAGTGGGATGTTGTATCGTTTGGCTAAGGCTAAAATTTCATCCATTTCTACACTATTTCCCGCAAAATCAACCACGCAAATTGCTCCTATATTAGAGCTATCTTGGCTTAATCTTAAAGCAAGTTTTTTCTCATCAATATTTCCATCGCTTTTTACATCTATAAACTCAACCCTAGCACCTGCCATTAAAGCTGCATTTGCAGTTGCAGCAAAGGTAATGGGGGTTGTTAAGACAATTTTATCTTTTATATTTAAAGATAAATATGCAAGGTGTAAAGCAGAAGTAGCTGAATTTAGCACGCAAGCATATTTTACACCTACATATTCACAAAGGGCTTGTTCAAATTCTTCAACCTTTTTTCCACCGGTTAAAAAATCATCTTTTAAAGCCTCACAAACTACTTGTATGTCTTGTTCGTCAATATTTTGATGAGAATAAGTTATCATTTTTCAAGCTCTGTATGATTTATTATATTTAAAAGCTCTTCTTGGCTAATCCATGATGGATTATTATCAGAGCTATAAGAAAAGCCATTAGAAACTTTTTTACCCTTTTGTCCTTTTGCATTTATACTAAAATCAACATTAGTGTTATTAAATTGAATACTTGGGCTAATGGCATAATAATTTTCAAATTCATAAGTTAAATGACTATCATCACTTGAAATCATAATTTCATGTAGTTTTTCACCTGCTCTTATACCTATGATTTTATGAGCTAAATTAGGAGCCATAGTTTTAGCTAAATCAACGATTTTCATAGAAGGAATTTTTGGTACGAAAATTTCCCCTCCATGCATATAGGCAAAATTATTCAGCACGAAATTAACTCCATCTTCTAAGGATATCCAAAATCTTGTCATTCTCTCATCTGTGATAGGAAGTTCTTTAGCGCCTTCATTGATTAGTTTTTTAAAAAATGGTATGACAGATCCTCTTGAGCCCACTACATTACCATATCTTGTAACGCTAAATTTAGTATGAGAATTTCCTGCGATGTTGTTTGCTGCTACAAAAAGCTTATCACTTGCAAGCTTTGTAGCTCCATATAAATTAATAGGATTGCATGCTTTATCGGTTGAAAGAGCGATACATTTTTCTACATTATTTTCCAAACACGCATCGATTACATTTTGTGCTCCATGGATATTAGTTTTTATACATTCCATTGGATTATATTCTGCAATTGGCACATGTTTCATAGCAGCTGCATGAATGACAAAATCAACATCCTTCATTGCTATGCTCAATCTTTCTTTATCTCTTACATCGCCTATAAAATAACGCATACAATCATCATTAAATTCTCTTGCCATTTCAAATTGTTTTAACTCATCTCTTGAATAAATGATGATTTTTTTAGGTTTGTATTTTTGAAGTAAAGTTTTAGTATAAGTTTTTCCAAAACTTCCTGTGCCACCGGTGATTAAAATGCTTTTTCCATTAAACATATATATTTTCCTATTACTTGACTAAATTTTTATATCGGTTGAAAATAAAATTATTTTAAAATTCTTGGTAAAGTTATACCTGTTTGAGCTTGGTATTTACCCTTCTTATCAGCATATGTTACATCACAAGGTTCATCTCCTTGTAAAAATAAAACTTGAGCTATACCCTCATTAGCATAAATTTTAGCAGGTAGTGGGGTTGTGTTTGAAATTTCTATAGTGATATGTCCTTCAAAACCTGGCTCAAAAGGAGTTACATTTACTATAATGCCACATCTTGCATAAGTGCTTTTGCCAAGACAAATAGCCAAAACATCATTTGGCATTTTAAAATACTCAACTGTTCTTGCAAGCGCGAAAGAATTTGCAGGTACTATACATACATCGCCTACAAAATCTACTACATTTTCTTCTACAAAATTTTTAGGATCTACAACAGTGGAATTTACATTAGTGAAAATCTTAAATTCTCTTCCAACTCTTATATCATATCCATAGCTTGAAAGCCCATAACTAACTATACCTTTACCTATATTTGCTTCACAAAATGGCTCTATCATATTGTGCTCTAATGCCATTTTTTTGATCCAATTATCTGCTTTTAAGCCCATTTTTGTCCTTTATAATTAAAGTGAATTTTTAAATTATATCTTAAAATAAAAGTAAAAAATAAATAATTGAAGTTATTTTTAGTATTTTTATATATAATTATAAATTAAGTCTTATAAATTAAGGAGAATATATGACAAAAGAAGAAATCAAAGAACTAATGCAACTTTTTGCAGAAGCAAATATAAGCAAGATTAAAATAAAAGAACAAGATGGATTTGAAATAGAACTTGAAAGAGATATGTGTTGTGAATTACCAGCTCCAGCTCCTGTTGCTCCAGCTCCACAGCCAATTAATGTAAATGTAGTTAATGAAACTAAAGCAAGCTCAAACTCTTCTAATAAACCAACTATCAACAGCCCTATGGTAGGTACTTTTTATCAAGCTCCAAGCCCGGGTGCAGCACCTTTTGCTAAAGCAGGACAAACTATTAAAAAAGGAAGTACTATAGCAATTATTGAAGCGATGAAAATTATGAATGAAATCGAAGCCGAATATGATTGTAGGATAGTAGAAGTATTAGTTGCAGATGGTCAGCCTGTAGAATTTGGTATGCCTTTATTTGTGGTGGAGAAATTATAAAATGGAAATTAAAAAAGTTTTAATAGCAAATCGTGGAGAAATTGCATTAAGAGCTTTAAGAACTGTAAAAGAAATGGGAAAAAAAGCAATTTGTGTGTATTCTACTGCAGATAAAGATGCTTTGTATTTAAAATATGCTGATGCGAGTATTTGCATAGGAAATGCTAGAAGTTCAGAAAGCTATTTAAATATCCCAGCTATTATTAGTGCAGCTGAAATTAGCGAAGCGGATGCGATTTTTCCAGGATATGGATTTTTAAGTGAAAATCAAAATTTTGTTGAAATTTGTGCAAAACATAATATCAAATTCATAGGCCCTTCAGTAGCTGCTATGGCACTAATGAGTGATAAAAGTAAAGCAAAACAAGTAATGCAAAGAGCAGGTGTGCCTGTAATCCCAGGAAGCGATGGGGCTTTAGGTGGGGTTGAAGCAGCAAAAAAACTTGCTAAAGAAATAGGCTATCCTGTGATTTTAAAGGCAGCAGCAGGTGGTGGCGGCCGTGGTATGCGTGTAGTTGAAGATGAAAAAGATTTAGAAAAAGCTTACTGGTCAGCAGAAAGTGAAGCGATGAGTGCTTTTGGCGATGGAACTATGTATATGGAAAAATACATCCAAAACCCACGCCATATAGAAGTGCAAATCATAGGAGATAGCTTTGGAAATGTGATACATTTGGGTGAGAGAGATTGCTCTATGCAAAGACGCCATCAAAAACTTATAGAAGAATCTCCTGCAATTTTACTAGATGAAAAAACAAGAGCAAGACTTCATGAAACAGCAGTTAAAGCTGCTAAGGCTATTGATTATGAGGGTGCGGGAACTTTTGAGTTTTTAGTGGATAAAAATTTAGATTTTTATTTTATTGAAATGAATACGCGTTTGCAAGTTGAGCATTGTGTGAGTGAGATGGTAAGCGGGGTAGATATTATCGAGCTTATGATTAAAGTAGCAGAAGGGTATCCTTTACCAAAACAAGAAGAAATTAAACTTAAGGGTCATTCTATAGAATGTAGAATTACTGCTGAAGATTCTAAAACTTTCTTACCTTGCCCAGGTAAAATCACAAAATATGTAGCTCCTGCAGGACGCAATGTAAGAATGGAAAGCCATTGTTATCAAGATTATAGTGTGCCTCCATATTATGATTCTATGATTGGAAAATTAGTCGTTTGGGGAGAAGATAGAAACACAGCTATAGCTAAAATGAAAATAGCCTTGCAAGAGCTTATCGTAGGTGGGATAAAAACAACCAAAGATTTTCATTTAGCAATGATGGATAATGCAGATTTTATCAATAATAATTATGATACAAATTATCTTTCAAGACATTAATTGAAGATAGGTTTTAACCTATCTTAATTCTTCTATATGGGCATTTGCTCTTATTTTATCAAGATGATTTTTTAAGGCTTGTTCTTTTTGAGTTAGGGTATAGACATTGCTAACTTGATCTTTGATTAAATCAAATTCGATAGGATTTTTACCATATTTTTCTTTTACAAAATACACTATATAAGCGTTTTCGCCATTTAACACTGGAGTAAATTCTCCTATTTTTGTATTATTTAACAAAGCAAGTAATCTTGGATCTAAACTAGCTGCGTTTAAACTAATGGCTTTTGATTTAATTTGAGAATTTTTATACATAGGATTTTGTGCAAGCTGTTGTAAAAGTTCAGGATTAGTAGAATTATAAACAACTAAGTCTATATTTGAAAAAGTGCTAAATTTATCAAGATTGCTTTCATAAAAATGTTTTAGTGTTTCATCATCAATATTGATTTTTGCATTTTGCATTATGCTTCTATAAAGTTTTTCTCTTTCAAGATCTTTTCTAACTTTGTTTTTAAAAACTTCAAAACTTAAACCATCTTTTTCTATCTTTGCTTGCAAACCATTAATGTCAGTTTTATTGCCTTTTGCTATTTGGGCTAATTTTTCATTAAGTTCAAAAGTGCTTACATAAATTCCTAGCTTTTTAGCTTCACTTTGTTGAACTTTATCATCTACTAAAAATGCTATAGCTTTTTGTTTGTCATTAGTTTTTAATTCTTTCATAGTTTGTTCTATATCATAAAGAGTAATAGGTTGATTTTCTACTACCATTGCTACACCACCAAGGGTTTGAGCATATAAAATATTTGCAGCAAAACAACAAGATATTAAAAATTTTCTCATATAAAACCTTTATTTAAGTGTAAATATAGCATTATAACAATAAAAATTTAAAAAAGGTAAAAATATGCAAGAAATCACAACGCGTTTTGCTCCTTCTCCAACAGGATATTTGCACATAGGAGGGCTTAGAACAGCTTTATATAATTATCTTTATGCAAGAAAAAATAAGGGTAAATTTTTATTGCGTATTGAAGATACGGATTTAAAAAGAAATTCACAAGAAGCTACGCAAGCTATTATAGAAGCATTTAAATGGTGTGGGCTTGATTATGATGGGACGATTGAGTATCAATCCCAAAGATTTGATATTTATAAAAAATACATTCAAAAATTACTAGATGAGGGCAAGGCTTATTATTGTTATATGAGCAAAGAAGAGCTTGATGAGTTAAGAGCTAAGCAAGAAGTAGCTAAAGAGCGTCCAAAATATGATGGTAGATATAGAGATTTTAAAGGAACTCCCCCAAGTGGTATTGAGCCTGTGGTGCGTGTAAAAGCACCACAAAGTGGAGAGATTAAATTTATAGATGGCATTAAAGGCGAGGTTAGTTTTAAGGCTGAAGATATTTTAGATGATTTTGTAATTGCAAGAAGCGATGGTAGCCCAATTTATAATTTAACCGTTGTAATTGATGATGCACTAATGGGTGTGAGTGATGTTATAAGAGGAGATGATCATTTATCAAATACTCCAAAACAAATTGTCCTTTATGAAGCACTAGGCTTTAAAATACCTAAATTTTATCATGTAGCTATGATACATGGTGAAGATGGTAAGAAACTTTCTAAGCGTCATGGAGCAACTGATGTGATGGAATATAAAAATATGGGGATTTTACCTCAAGCCCTGCTTAATTTCTTAGTGCGTCTTGGTTGGAGTCATGGCGATGATGAAATTTTTTCTTTAGAAAGTATGCAAGAGCTTTTTGATCCAAATCATATTAACAAAAGTGCTTCTTGCTATAATTTTAAAAAATTAGAATGGCTTAATGCTCATTATATTAAAACTTTACCTTTTGAAGAAATCAATAGACAATTAAAAGATTTAGGATTTGATTTAAGTCAGTATAAAAAAGCAGGCTTTTTACTAGATATGTTAAGAGAGAGAGCTAAAACCTTACATGATATTATTAGTGGGGCTAAAGTGTTACTAAATGACCCAAAAGAATATGATCAAAAGGCTGTAGATAAATTTCTCAATGTTACAAATTTAACTTATTTGGAAAAATACGCTATGGTTTTAAATGAGCAAAAAAATGCTTGTGAATTTGAAGAATTAACTAATCAATTCTTAGAAGAAAATAATCTTAAGTTAAAAGACCTAGCTCAAGCTATACGCATCGCACTCACAGGAAACTCGGTTAGTCCTAGTATATTTGAAGTATTGGAATTTTTAGGAGTGCAAAAGGCTAAACTTAGGATAAAAAATTTACTAAATTATATGAAGGAAAAATAATGAATTTAAAAGAAGAGGCTTTAGAATATCACTTAGGTGGTAAAGTAGATATTGTTGCTAGAAAGCCTATGGATAGTGCACATGATTTATCTTTGGCGTATTCTCCTGGGGTTGCTGAACCTTGTATTGAGATAGCAAAAGATGAAACTTTAGCTTATAAATACACTAATAAAGCTAATTTAGTTGCTATAGTAAGCGATGGTAGTGCAGTTTTAGGGCTTGGCAATATAGGAGCGAGTGCAAGCAAACCTGTTATGGAAGGAAAAGCTTGTTTGTTTAAAAAATTTGCTAATGTTAATGCTTATGATTTAGAAATTAATGCTCATAGTATAGATGAAATTGTTACCTTTTGTAAAGCTATAGCACCTACTTTTGGAGGAATTAATTTAGAAGATATTTCAGCACCAAAATGTTTTGAAATAGAAGCCGCTTTGCAAGATCTTGGAATTCCTGTAATGCATGATGATCAACATGGAACTGCGATCATTTCTACAGCAGGATTAATGAATGCTATGGAAATTAGTGGTAAAAAATTTGAAGATATTAAAGTAGTGGTAAGTGGTGCAGGTGCAGCAGGTATTGCAAGTGCTAGAATGTATAGAAATTTAGGGGTTAAAAATATCGTTTTAGTAGATAGTAAAGGTGTGATTAATACTCAAAGAGATGATTTAAATAAATACAAACTAGAATTTGTAAGCGATACCAAAGATAGCACTTTAAGAGAAGCTTTAAAAGGTGCTGATGTATTTTTGGGTTTGAGTGCACCTAAGATTTTAGATGACGAGATGATTTTAAGTATGGCAAAAGATCCCGTGATTTTTGCATTAGCTAATCCTGTACCTGAAGTAATGCCAGAAGATGTTAAAAGAGTTAGGAACGATGCTATAGTTGGAACAGGTAGAAGTGATTATCCAAATCAAATTAATAATGTTTTAGGTTTTCCTTTTATCTTTAGAGGAGCTTTAGATGTAAAGGCAACTAAAATTACTGAAAATATGAAAATAGCAGCCGCAAAAGCTTTGGCTGATTTAGCTAAGCTTGAAGTAACTGATGAGGTAAAACAAGCTTATGGAGTAGAAGAGCTTAGTTTTGGTAGAGATTATGTGATACCAAAACCATTTGATAGCAGAGTAAAAGCTGTAGTTAGTGCTGCGGTAGCAAAAGCTGCGGTTGAAGATGGAGTAGCTTTGATAAATAATTTTGATTATCAGAGATATTTTGATAGTTTAAAATAATTTTTTATAAATTAAGTTTTATTTAAAATAATTTTTTA
Source organism: Campylobacter sp. IFREMER_LSEM_CL1890 (assembly GCF_025772045.1). Classification (NCBI taxonomy): domain Bacteria; kingdom Pseudomonadati; phylum Campylobacterota; class Epsilonproteobacteria; order Campylobacterales; family Campylobacteraceae; genus Campylobacter; species Campylobacter sp. IFREMER_LSEM_CL1890. The sequence continues at coordinate 16,871 of NZ_JAKMRK010000010.1, forward strand.
TTATAAAACTTAATTTTATCTATTTTTTATTGTTTATATGAGTTATAAAAACATATTTTTTAAAAATCATTTAAAAAATATGTTTTAAATGTTACTTTTTTTCTTTTTAAATTATATAAATTTGATATTACTAGTGTTTTTAATAAAATTAATTTATATTTAAGATATTTTTTAATAGGATATTTTTACTTAATCATAGAAAGGTCGAGATGATTTTTGGTAAGATAGATTATCTTAATTTACTCCCTTTACATATCTATCTTAAAAAATCAGCTTTTCCTAGCTATGTTAAGCAAACTACAGAATACAAAAAAGGGGTTCCTAGTAAGCTAAATCGCCATTTGTATTTTAGACGCATTGATGCAGCGATTATCTCAAGTGTTGAAAGTCGTAGAAAAAAATACAAAACCTTAAATGTGGGGATTTGCGCAAGCAAAAAGGTAAAAAGCGTTTTAGTGAAAAAACAATCTGAAAGCAAAGAAGATGCAAGCTCTGCAACTTCTAATGCTCTTGCAAAAGTTTTAAAGCAAAAAGGGGAGGTTATCATCGGTGATAAGGCTTTAAAACTTTATTTGCAAAATCCAAAAGATTATATTGATTTATGCGAATTATGGTATGAAAAGACAAAACTACCTTTTGTTTTTGCTCGATTTTCTTGTATTAAAAATTTTTCTATTTATAAAAAAATGATGAAAAATTTCACAAAAAGTAAAATTTTCATTCCGCAATATATTTTGCTAGATTATTCTAAGTCAAGAAATCTTTCTCAAAAAGAAATTAGTGCATATTTAAAGCTAATTTACTACAAAATAGGAACAAAGGAGCAAAAGGCGCTAAAAAAATTTTTAGCCAATGCAAACAGCAAGATACTATAAAAAGGACAATTTATGAGTATAGCTAAACAATATATCAATGAAACCTTAGAAAAAATTCAAGCAACTTCCCCAAGACAACCTATCTTTTTTCAAGCAGCAACTGAGGTGTTAAATTCTTTAGAACCTTTACTTGAATCTAACAAAACTTATCAAGATCATGCTATATTAGAGCGTATTGTTATGCCTGAAAAAACGACTATTTTTAGAGTAGTATATATTGATGATGCAGGTAAAGCTCAAACGCATTTTGGTTATAGAGTACAGTTTAATTCTAGTTTAGGACCTTATAAAGGTGGGATCAGATTTCATCCTAGTGTAGATTTAGATGTTTTGAAATTTTTAGGTTTTGAACAAATTTTCAAAAATTCTCTAACAGGTTTAATGATAGGGGGAGCTAAAGGAGGAGCAAATTTTGACCCTAAAGGCAAAAGCGAAGCAGAAATTATGCGTTTTTGTCAAGCTTTTATGGCCGAGCTTTCAAAAATCATAGGTGCAAGCACTGATGTGCCAGCAGGCGATATAGGGGTTGGTGCTAGAGAAATTGGATATATGTTTGGAGCTTATAAGAAAATTAGCTCTAATTTTGATGGAACTTTAACGGGAAAGAAAATTCCATGGGGTGGAAGTTTAGTAAGAACAGAAGCAACAGGGTATGGCTGCGTGTATTTTACTCAAGAAATGCTAGCAAAATACAACAATGCATTAGAAGGAAAAGAGTGTGTAGTTTCAGGTAGTGGAAATGTGGCAATTTATACCATAGAAAAATTACATCAACTTGGTGCAAAAGCAATCACAATAAGCGATAGCGATGGATTTGTTTATGATAAAGATGGGATAGATTTAGATTTATTAAAAGAAATTAAAGAAGTAAAAAGAGCTAGAGTGAGTGATTATGCAGCGCTTAAAAAAGGTGCTGTTTTTACTCCAAAAAGCGCGTATAAACAAGGTTGTAATGGAGTATGGAGTATACCTTGTGATATAGCTTTTCCAAGTGCTACGCAAAATGAATTAAATTTAGAAGATATTAAAACCTTATATCACAATGGTTGTCGTATGGTAGCAGAGGGAGCTAATATGCCAAGCACACTTGAAGCGATCGATTTTATGTTAAATCAAAAAGACTTTTTATTTGCGCCAGCTAAGGCTGCTAATGCAGGTGGTGTAGCGACTTCTCAACTTGAAATGCAACAAAATGCAAGTATGTGTCAATGGAGCTTTGAGGAGGTTGATGCAAAATTACATAAGATTATGAAAAATATTTTTGAAAATTCATACGAGTGTGCAAAAGCTTATAATCATGAAGGAAATTTAGTAGTAGGTTCAAACATAGCAGGCTTTAAAAAAGTAGCTGATGCGATGATTGATCATGGTTATATTTAAAAAGATGGCTTAAATGCCATCTTTAGTGTATATAAAAAAAGCTTGTTATTTGATTAGCGATTTTTTCTTCTAAAGACTCTTTGGCTCTGTCTATATTACCAAGATAGGCAGTTCTTGCTAAAAGCGAGGTGCTTTGAGTAGAGTTTTTGGAGCTAATTTGTAAATTAACTTGCAAAAGATAGTAATTTTCTACTTCCATTTCAAAAACATCATCTATTTTATCAAAGTCATTATAAAAAAATCTCGCATTAGAAGCGCGTAATCTTTGTGCGTAAGAAAATTTCTTAAAATCTACTATATTGATATAAATTTTATAATCACTTTGAACATTATTTAAAACTAAGCCTAAATTTTGTAATTTTTGAGCGAGCTTGGCTTCTAAATTTGTGTTTAATTTTGAAGGATTATTGATGTGTAAAGAAAAACTTTGATTTTTATTAGCATGCAGGAAAATACCTTCATTATTTGTTTGGATAAAAGTTTGCATAGGGCCTGTGCAAGCACTTAAAAATAGTGCAAACACAAGCAAGAAAAAATTATTTTTGAGCATCGATTATAGTTGGCACAGCACGAAGACCAAGTTTAGAGTATTTTGCGAAAGTTTCTCTTACTGCTTTAACCTCAGCTTCACTAGGTTTTTTATAATCTTTTAAATTTTTATCATAATATTTTTTCATGATAGCGATTTTTTGTGCATCATCTTTAGCATTTTTACTTTTTTTGTAAATTAATGCAGATTTTTCAAAAGCACTAGTATCATGGATAGGGGTTAAGATAAATTTAACCTGATGAGTTTTTAGTGTTTCTTCTATTTTATCTAAATGCATTCTACAATATGGACATTCAGGATCGCTAAAAACATAAAGTAAAGGTTTGTTTTTATCGCCTAAAGAAATAAACATTTTTTCTTTTTTAAGTTCAACTAGAGCTTTTTTTGAAAATTCAGCTTGTTGTTTTTCCATGAGTTTTGCTTGATAAACTTGAGAGTAAAATTCACCTTTTTTTACATCAATTACTTCAGTTGTGATGATATTATCTTGAGTGAAAACGATTTCTTGGAAATTTTTACCACTAATTTCAAAATTAACTATCACAGCTTCAAAGTTAGTATCAGGAATTTTTTCTCTACTAGAAACACTAATGTTTGCATTTGATAAATTTGGATTTTTCTTAAAAAAATTAATAATTTCTTCATTGCTTGCAGCAAATAAAGAGCTAGCAAGGGTTAAGAGAGCTAAAGATTTTTTCATCATTTTCCTTTGTTTTAAAATTTTTGCACATTATAAAATGTAATCTTTAACACTTAGATTTTTAATATTCTTTTTTCCTCTATTTTTTTAACTTGAGGATAGTTTTTATCAAGATATTCTAAATAAGCTATGGCATATTTTCTTGAAATTTGAAAATGATTTTTAACAAAAGCTACATCTAAATGATGATTTTGCAAAAGTTTTAAAAACTCTTGCATGAGATTTTCAAGAGTATTTTTTTCTATAAAAAGATTATGTGCTAATCTTTTGACTTTATTTTCTTTGGTGAGTTTTTTTAAGATAAGATCCCCATTTTTCCTATCAAGCTCTAAATATTCATAAAGATTATAAGGTGCAGTAGGTTTTATACCTTCTTTTTTTAAAATTTCATAAAGCTCACAATGAGCCTTTTCTTGTAATTTTTCAAAATCTTGTCCTTTTAAAAACCATATGCCATCTTTAAAATCTAATTTTTCTTGCATTTGCTTGAGTGTATAAGCGCAAAAGCTCTCACTTGCCCAGCTAAGCCTTAAGGCGATAGAATGAGGCGAGATTAAAGCATAAGGATTTTTAGAGAAAATAAAATCAATAAATTCTTTCAAAGTTTGCATAGCATTTAAATCATATACATTTAAAGCTTGCTCATCGACAAAAACATGATTTAAGCTTTTTGCTAGGTTTAGGGCTTGCTCATGAGTGAGTTTAAAGCGTTGATAGCTTGAAAGTAATCCAAAGCCAAGTTTGTGAGTTTGTTTTAAAAACTTAAATACCTTTTTTAAATCTTTTTGTTCTAAAAGTGCTAAATACTTAGCTTTTATATCTTTTTTTAAAGGCTCACTTACCGCATTAAGAACCACACCACCGCTTTTAATACGCCCATTTTCAAGCAAGATGAATTTATCATCAAAACACAAAGGTAGGTTTTTATCAAACTCTAAGCTAATATAAGTTCTATCTTCAAATTCTTTGATTACACTAATTTTTGCATTAAGCTTTTTTGAGCCACTACAAAATTCTAAAATACTCCCGTGTTTAATCTCTGTATTAAAAACAACTCCATCGATACTTTTAAAACTTTTAAAAACACCTTTTTTACTTAATATATAGCCTTTTTTTAACTCATGATAATCACAATTTAAACTCAAAGCAACTCTATTATAAGCTTTTGCTTCTAAAACATTTTCTTCATGAATTTGTATGTTTTTTACAATGATATCTTTTTGATTTTCAAGGCAAAATATTTTTTCATTTTTGCTTATTTTTCCTTCATTTAAACTCCCTGTTACTACCGTTCCTATACCTTTTAGAGAAAAAACCCTATCAATGTAGTATCTAAAAATCAAATTTTCATCATTTTCTTTAGGCTTTAAACTAAGTAGATAGTTTTTTAAATTTAATATACTTTGCTCATCATAAATGCTAGTTGGAAAAACTTTTAAGATATTGATTTTAAAGGCTTTTAATTCTTTTAAAAGCTCTGCTTGCTTTTGTACTAAATCCTTGCATAAATCAACCTTACTCAAAATAAGCACTACATCTTTTACGCCTAAAAATTCCAAAACCCTTAAATGCTCTATACTTTGAGCCTTTAAACCCTCGTTTATATCTATGACAAACATACACACTCTAAAGCCAAAAGCACCACTTATCATAGTTTTAATTAAACTTTCATGCCCAGGCACATCGATAAAAGCAATATTTAAATTTTCACTTTTTAAATTTGAAAAACTAAGATTAATCGTAATGCCTTTTTCTTGCTCTTCTTTTAAATTATCACCTTCAAAACCATTTAAAGCTTTAATAAGCGAAGTTTTACCATGGTCAATATGCCCAGCAGTGCCTATGATGATACTATGCATGAAATACCTCTTTAATAATGCTTATTATTTTGTTTAAATCTTTTTCTAAAATACTTCTAAAATCTAGCACAAAATGCCCATTTTCAACACGGCCGATTACGCCTTTTTTTCTAAATTTTTCTTGTAAAAGCAAAGCTTTCTCATCAAAACTTAACACAAAAGTATCTAAGCTTTTATCAGGCATAGAGCCACCACCTACTAAACTTTTAGAAGCTTTTAACTCACATTTTATAGGAATTTTTTCTTTGACAAAGAGAGCCTTTTTTTCTACGGTTTTTAAATCATCATTTAAAAGTTTTAGTGTAGGGATTTTTTCATATTCTTTTTCTAAGTATGCTTTAGCAGTTTCATTTAAAAAAGCTAGAGTGATTTTATCAACCCTTAGCATTCTTAGAAGTTGATTTTTCTTTAATTGTTGAATGTATTTTTTCTTTCCAAGTATAATGCCTGCTTGAGTAGAGCCAAAAAGCTTATCGCCACTAAAACTTAAAATATCACAATGTTTTAAAAGCTCTTTTACACTTGGCTCATTTTTACTAAGTTGTTTATTAATCTTTTCACACCATCCAGCGCCCAAATCATAATAAGATATGAGTTTTTTCTTTTTTGCTAAAGCATGAATTTCACTTAAGCTTACTTCTTCGAAAAATCCTTTAAAAGCAAAATTAGAACGATGAGTTTTTAAAATCATCTTAGTATTTTCATTGATAGCTTTTTCATAATCATATAAATGAGTTTTATTAGTCGTGCCTATTTCTTTTAGTTTAACTCCAGCTGCTAGCATAACTTCAGGAATTCTAAAATTTCCCCCAATCTCAACTAGCTCACTTCTTGAAGTAATAACTTCCTCATTTTTTGCTAAGGTATTTAAGATTAAAAATACAGCTGAAGCGTTATTATTAACAATCAAGCAATCTTCACAATCAAATAATATTTTTAAATTTGCACTAAGTGCGTTATACCTTGAGCCTCTTTTACCACTTTGCATGTTAAACTCTAAATTTGAATAAGAACAGATGATTTCTTTAGTTCTTTCAAAAATACTCTCATCAATAATGCTACGACCAAGATTAGTATGTATGATAACTCCACTAGCATTGATCAAACTTTGACTTTGCATGTTTAAAAACTCATCAATACTTTGGGCAATTTTACTTAGCAAATCTTGCAAGCTAAAATTTAAATTTTCATTTTTACTCAGTTCTTTTTTACAATTTGAAACAACTATTTTTGCAAAATGAGATCTTAAATACAAAGGGTAGTTAGCCAAGTTTTCATCGTTTATGAGTGTGTTTATGGGTGGAAAATTTCTAAATTTGTTCATCTTAAACCTTAAGAATAAATTAGTAAAATTATAACTTTTTTATAATGAAATTTATATAATTAAGATTAAAAAAATTAAAAGAGAGTGTTATGAAAGATTTTGTATTTTTAGAAAATGAAGATTTAATTCCTTTAAGTGATGATATTAGCATAGTTCAAAAAGCCTGTAATGAAGAAGTTTTTATAGGAAATTCAAAGCTTTTAAATCCTGAAGTTTATGCACCTGAGATTAATTTTTACCTTAAAAACTCACAAGATGATGTGCTTAAAAAAGCCAAAACTATTGAGTCCTTATATAAGATTAGATCTAAAGTTTATGATTTAGGGCTTGATTTAGAATATACCAAAGAAGTGGGTAAAAATGTAATTATTGTAAGCAATGAGGATCAAAATGAGCTTATTGAAAGCTTAAAAAAACAAGAATACAAGGTTTTAAAACTAAGTAATGAGCAATGTTTGGGTGTTTTGGGTTGTGTAGGTGAGCTTTGCGTGATAGCTTTAAAAGATAATGAGCAAGTAGAGATTGATTGTGATTTTTTCTTATATGATGTAAAAAAAGAAAGTTTTGATCAACAAAGTGGTTGCTATGATTTAACTACTTTAAGTCAAGAAGAACTTATAAAACTTTTAAATTCTAATTCTCCAAAATATAAATTTAGAAATTATATTAGTTATGATGATAGCATTTGTCAATACCATGAAAGAAGAAGTATTCATTGTGGAAAATGTGCTGAAATTTGTCCTAGTGTGGCTATTTTAAAAGATGATGAGCAAAGAAAATTAGAATTTTCTCATGTGGATTGTTTAAGCTGTGGTGATTGTGTGGGGATTTGTCCTAGTGGAGCGCTTGATTATGCACCTATGCCACGCAATAGCTTTTATGAAATTTTAAAATTTTATGAAGATAAAATCATTTTAATAATCCCTGAGAAAATGTCTATAGAAAATTTAAATATCACTTTAAAAGAAGATGTAATGCCTTTTATGATTAAAGGCGAAAACTATCTTGATCAAGCACATTTTTTAGCTATGCTTCAAACAAGTGGTGCGAGTGTGATTTTTTATAGTGATGGCTTATCGCAAGGTGCTTTAGAAGTGATAGCTTTGATGAATGAAATTTTTCAAAGAAAATTTAAACAAAATGCAATTTTTCTAGCTAAAGATGAAAAAGAACTTTTAGAGGCTATAAATCAAGCTCATTTTATAGAAAATCTCAAATTTATTTCTTATAATCCTGCGCTTTTAAAAAGAGAAGATTTTGCTATAAGATTAAGAGAGCTTATAAAGGAAGAAAATTTAGGCAATATCCCAAGCAAAGAATGGATACGCTATGGAAAAATCACCATTAATGCAGACACCTGTACTTTATGTCTTTCTTGTGTGGGAGCTTGTAATGTAGGAGCTTTAGTGGCTGATACTAAAGATAATTCTTTGAAATTTAACGCAAGTTTATGTACTACCTGTGGGTATTGTGAGGCAAGTTGTGCTGAAAAAGATACTTTAATGCTTCAAAGAAGTGGGATAGATTTGGAAAAAGAGTATTTTTCTTTTATGGTTTTAGCTCAAGATGAACTTTTTGCTTGTGTAGAGTGTGGAAAAGAATTCGCTACTAAAAAGGCCATTGAAAAAATCGCTAGCATTATGAAGCCAAGATTTATGGGTGATGAAGCTAAGATAAAAACACTATATTGCTGTGCTGAATGTAAAGCAAAAGTAATGATACAAAGTATGAATGTGCTTTAAGCCAAAAGGCTTAAGCACTAAGTTTTAGCTTGTATTAAAAATTTTATATAATTTTTTAATATACAAGTTAATTTAAATTATAGTTTTTATACTTTGCTTAAATTTAGCGCAAAAGCTTTTTGGCTCAAAAGCACTTCATCGTTTTCTTTAAAATCTTTAGCTTCTAAAGGACTTAGTGTTACTTGGCTGATTTGATTACCTATGGCAAGTATGGCTATAAATATGCTATCTTGTTTTTGTAGTTTTAAAATGCGTGCTTTTATGGCAAATTTTTGCGAGCCTTGTGTCTTTAAAAAAACTTCATTAGGCGAGCCTTCTTTGATGATGGCTCCATTTTCTAAAATGATGACTTTATTAGCTAGTTTATAAACTTCACTTACATCATGGCTGATTAAAATAGTAGTGATTTTATAAGTTTTATGTATATTTAAAAGATAATCATGCAAGTGTAGTTTTATCTCATTATCTAAGGCGCTAAATGGCTCATCTAAAAGTAAAAGTTTGGGTTTTTGCATAATGGCTCTTGCTAAAGCTACGCGTTGTTTTTGTCCCCCGCTTAGTTCTAAAATATGACTTTTTTTGTGTTTGCTTAAATCTAAAAGTTCTAAAAGTTCATTAGCAAATTTTAGATCTTTTTTGGCAAAAAGTAAGTTTTGCTCTACATTCATATTTTCAAATAAAGCATAATCTTGAAAAACAAAGCCAAGTTTTCTTTTTTGTGGGCTTAGAAAGTTTTTATCATCAAAAAATATCGTATTATTAAAAGTGCAAATTCCTTGTGCTTTTTCAAAACCTGCTAAAATTCTCAAAAGCGTAGTTTTGCCACTACCACTTTTTCCAAAAATAGCACAAAATTCTCCTTCTTTAACTTCAAATTTAACCTTAAGTTTAAATTCTTTTTCTTTATTTTTAAAGATTTTTTCAAAGTCAAGTTTTAGCATAAATACTCTTTGATAAATAAAGCACTAGGATGTACATAAGCAAATACAAAATCATTTTTTTGATAATTTTGCTCTAAAAACTCATGGGTGCTAATTTGAGCTTCGAAAGTGCAAATTTCATTTTCTAATCTTACGATAGTGATGATTTGTCCTTGAAAAATATCAATGATTTTTGCATAAAAGGTATTTAAAAATGAATTTTCTAAATTTTTTTTACTAAGCAAGCACTCGCTACTTTTAAAAGCTAGTAAAACTTCTTGATCAATGCTTGCTTTTTCATCAAGTTCTAAAGCAAGCATAAATAATTTATGTTTATTTATAAGAAATTCTACCCAGTTTATATTTTCATGATTTTTTATAATATTTATTTTAGCTTTAATCATGGGATATTATAGCCATAAGCTTTGAAAATTTCCTTAGCCTTTTTGCTTAAAATAAAATCATAAAATTTCTTAGCTTTAGCATTATCTTTACCATAAGAAGTGATAACAATGCCTTGATTGATTGGTTCATAAAGCTTTGGATCAATTAAAATATAATTTTTTCCTTCTTGGAGTTTATAAGATTTTAGCGTATCTTCATATAAAGCACTTGCTGCTATAAAACCCACATCGGCTGCTTTTAATGTTTGAGTAAGTGCTTCTCCTATAGATTTTGCCTCGATGATTTTAGCTTTTGTTTGCTCATAAATTTTAGCATTTTGTAAAGTTTCTATGCTAGCTTGACCATAAGGAGCAGCTTTGGGATTAGCTATGGTGATGATTTTTACTTTTTCTTCTTTAAGTGTGTCTAATCCTTTGCTTAAATCCATTCTAACACTGAGTAAAGCTAAAGCTCCTTGAGCATAAATAACAGGTTTTGTGCTAGTAAAATTATCATCATACAAGCTTTGTGCAAATTTCATATTTGCAGCCATAAATATATCAAATGGCGCACCATTTTTAATTTGTGAGACTAAATTTCCACTAGCGCCTAAGCTTACATTGATACTAATATCAGGGTTTTCTTTTTGAAATTCTTTTTGCAAGGCTTTAAAAGCGTAAGCTACATTTGCAGCTGCAGCGATATTTACATCAGCACTATAGCCAAAAATACACAAAAAAAGTAGGGTGAAAATTTTTTTCATTTTTTATCCTTTTAGTAGTAAATTTTGAAAAAATTATAGCTTATTTTTAAAAGCAAAAATAAATTTGTGTTTTTTGCATATTTTCTAAGACTTATTTCATAAGCAAATAAAAATTACTAATTTTTTTTAAAGAATATTTTTAATGTAAAAATTTATTTTAATTTTTGTATAATATAAGATTTCAATTTATGAAATTTTAAAAGGAAAAAGCTTGTTAAAATACATACTAACTTTGTGTTTATTTTTTAACACTTTGATTTTAGCAAATGACTTTGAAGATTTTGAACAAGAATATCAAAAAAAAGAAGTCAAAGATAGCTTTTATACCTATAATAAAGCTATGAGTAAATTTAATTATGATCTTTATACTTATTTTTTAAGACCGGTTGTGCTTTCTTATAAAAGCATTACTCCAAGCTTTATAAGAACAGGTGTAAAAAATGCTTTTGATACCACAAGATCACCTTTTAGATTTATTAATCATCTTTTAAGTTTAGAATTTAGAAAAGCTGGTGAGGAATTTGGAAGATTTTGTGTGAATGTGATTTTTGGATTTGGTTTGTTAGATAGTGCGAGTAAAACTCCTTTAAAAAGTTATGAAGCTGATTTTGGAACGACTTTGGGTAAATGGGGAGTAGGTAGTGGACCACACTTAGTGCTTCCACTTTTAGGTCCTTATAATGTAAGAGATGCTTTAGCTTTGCCTGTAAATTGGTTTATGGTGCCTGAGGGGTATATTGAGAATTTTTGGGTTGGTGTGGGTGTAAATGCTGTATTAAAACTCAATGAATTAAGTTTTGAGTATGAAAAAATAGATGATATTTACCAAAATAGTGTAGATTATTACATTTTTATACGCGATGCGTATGAACAAAGACGCCAAGAACTCATCAAATAAGGAGATAAAATGAAAAAAATCATAGCTTTATTTTTTAGCGTAGTATTTGCTTTTGCTTTAAATTTGCAAGATATTTCTAAAACCATGCAAGAAAAAATTGATGAGAGCTTAAAAATTCTAGATCAAAATAAAAACGATAAAGCTAAAGCAGCGGAAAAAATCTTTGCTTTATTTGATGGTGTTTTTGATTATGAACTTATGGCTAAACTTAGTCTTTCTACAAGATATGAAAAATTAAGTGAAAATGAAAAAAATGAATTTAACAAAGCTTTTGAAAAAAACCTTAAAAAAAGTTTCACAGATAAGCTTGCTTTGTATGATTCTCAAAAATTAAAAGTGATTAATTTAGAAGAAAAAAATAAAAGAGCCTTTTTAAAAACTTCTATGATAGTAGATGGTAAAGAAAATTTTGTAATCTTTAAATTTTATGATAAAAATAATGACTGGCAAATTTATGATGTGGATATTTTTGGTATAAGTATTATACAAACTTATCGCTCACAATTTAAAGATGTCTTACAAAATGGTGATTTTAAAACCTTGCTTGAAAAGCTTTCTAGTGTTGATTTTTCTAAATAATGCTAAGTAAAATTTTAAAAATCTTTCTTAATTTCCCAAAGCTAACTTTGGGGATTACTTTAATCTTTTGTATATTTTTTAGTTTTTTTGCTAAAAATTTAAGTGTTGATGCAAGTGCTGAAAGCTTGCTTTTAGAGCATGATGAGGGTTTGAAACTATATAGAGAAGTTTCAGCGCGTTACGGCAATGATAATTTTTTAATGCTTGCTTTTGCTCCTAAAAATAAAGATATTTTTGCTAAAGAAAATTTAGAAACTATCAAAAACTTAACCCTTGATTTAGAAAAAATCAATGGAGTGCAAAAGGTATTTTCTATCACTAATGCGCCTTTACTTGCAAGTTCTAAAGGTAAAGAATTAAAAGAGCTTATCCAAAATATACCTAATATTTTTAGTCAAGATGTGGATATTAATCTAGCTAAAAAAGAAATTTTAAATCAACCCTTTTATAAAAATAATATCATCTCAAAAGATGGAAAAACAACAGGAATTTTGATTTATCTAGCACCTGATCTTGTTTATAATGACTTGATTAATTCAAGGGATAATGCGCAAAATGAAAATGAAAAAGAGTATTTTAGAGCCTTGATTAAAAAACACCAAGAAAACTCAAGAGAATTTAGTGCAAAAAGATTAGAAGAAATTACTAAAATAGTATCTAAATATAGTCAAAATGGAGACTTTTTACACCTTGGCGGTGTAGAAATGATCGCTAATGATATGATTAATTATGTAAAAAGTGATTTAAAAATTTATGGTCTTAGTTTAATAGGGCTTTTATTTATAGCGCTTTGGTGGTTTTTTGGCTCTTTGCGCTTGGTGTTTTTGGCTTTGGGAATTTGTGTGGTTTCGCTTTTTACTTCAAGCGGGATTTTCGCGCTTTTGGGTTTTGATATTACTGTGGTGTCTTCAAACTATGTAGCTTTGGTACTCATTATCACTGTTTCTGTTGTGATACACTTAATCGTGCATTTTATAGAAAATTTACACAAACACCCAAAAGCTAGCGTTTATAAGCTTTTGCTCTCAACCTTACTTGATAAAGCAAGTCCTAGTTTTTTTGCTATTTTAACCACGGTTGTTGGGTTTTTAAGTTTTGTTTTTTCAGATATTGAGCCTATTATCAAACTCGGTATTATGATGAGCCTTGGCATCAGTGTGAGTTTGATTTTAGCTTATATTTATTTTGCAAGTATTTTGGTATTAATGCCGCGTTTAAATTTTAAAGAGCTTAATCAAAATTCGTTGAAATTTTTAAGTTTTTGTGCAAATGTAAGTTTACAACATAGAAAATTTATCTATGGTATAAGTTTATTTTGTGTGGCTTTTGCTTTGTATGGAATTTTGCAAATTAAAGTAGAAAATAGTTTTGTGAGTTATTTTAAAGATAGTTCTAGGATTAAACAAGGTTTGTTGATTATAGATAAAGAGCTAGGTGGAACTATGCCTTTAGATGTGATTGTCAAATTTAAGCAAAATCCAAAACAAAATGAAAGCTTAGATGAGTTTGAACAAGAATTTGATGATTTAGCCAAAGATGATAGGTATTTTTTTAGTAGTGAAAAAACAAGAATAGCTGCTAAGGTTCATGAGTTTTTAAGTAAGCAAAAATATGTAGGCTCTGTGCTTAGCTTGCAAAGTTTGCTAGAGCTTGGAAAAAGCATTAATGATGGTAAGACTTTAGATGATTTTGCTCTAGCGTTTTTATATGAAAATTTAGATGAGAATTTTAAAAAGCAAGTTTTAACCCCTTTTGTTAGTGTAGAAAATAATGAGTTGCGATTTAGCGTGCGTATGCTAGATAGTGATCCAAATTTAAGACGCGATGCTTTTTTAAAACAGCTTGAAAAAGACTTAAATGAGCTTTTGCAAAATGATAATGTAGAGATTAAAATCAGTGGTATTATGCCTTTGTATAATAATATGCTTCAAAGTCTTTTTTCATCACAATTTGACACTTTAGCCTTTGTGGTACTTGTGATTTTTGCTTTGTTTGTGGTGATTTTTAGAAGTTTTGTTTATGCTTTTGTGGCAATTTTGGCCAATCTCATACCTTTAGCTTTGGTGTTTGGCTTAATGGGTGTTTTAAATATACCACTTGATATTATGAGTATTACCATAGCTGCTATTTGTATAGGAATAGGAGTTGATGATATGATTCATTATATTCATCGTTTTAAAGAAGAATTAAAACATAAAAGCTTAGAAGAGGCTATAAAAGCTTCACATATAGGTATAGGAAGTGCGATTTATTATACTAGTGTTACGATTATTCTAGGTTTTTTAGTGATGATTAGCAGTAATTTTATCCCGACGATTTATTTTGGTTTACTTACGGTTTTGGCTATGAGTTTGCTTTTATTTGGTTCGCTTTTTTTATTACCAAGTTTTATTTTAACTTATCATTATTTTAAAACAAAATTAAAATAAAGTAAAATCCAAATCACATAAACACCAAAAGCAATAAGCATATATTTTATAAATTGTTTCATTAATACTCCATTTTTTCTAATGCTCTTAAGATATAAGTAGCAAACATTAGCGCTTGTGAGCGGTGTGAAATTTTTAATTTTACTTGCTCATCTAATTCACCTAAGGTTTTATCAAAACCTTTTGGGATAAATAAAGGATCATATCCAAAGCCATTATTACCTCTTGGAGTATCAATAGTAAGGCCATGCATATATCCATGCGTGCTAAAATGTCCATATTTTGAGCTTATGGCTATGGCTGCAGTGTAAAAAGCTTTGCTTTGATGTAGATTTTTTTCATGTAAAGCTTGGATGAGCTTGTTTCTATTGGCCTCATCAGTGCCTTCTTGAGAGTATCTTGCAGAAAAAATCCCTGGTGCATTGTCTAAAGCCTCTACGCTTATGCCACTATCATCACTTAAGGTGATAAATTCATTTTGTTTTTTGCCTAAAGCATTAAAAATAGCTTTAGATTTTATCAAAGCATTTTCTTTAAAACTTATGCCATCTTCGATGATTTCAAAAGGAGTGATGATTTCATTTAAGGCATAAATTTCATAAGAAGTTAAAATTTTTTTGATTTCTTCTACTTTGTGTGCATTAGAAGTTGCTAGAATGATTTTTAATTTTTTCTTCATAAATTACTCTTTTTGTTTTGACTTTAAAAAAAGTTTATCAAAATCATAGTAAAATTATCCTTTATAAGGAGAAAAGATGTTAAAAACTGTTTTACCTTTGTCTTTTATTGTAGGAACTAGATTTTTTGGATTGTTTATAGTTTTGCCAGTTTTAAGTTTATATGCTTTAAATTTAAAAGGAGCCAATGAGTTTTTAGTAGGGCTTTTAGTAGGTGTGTATGCTCTAACTCAAATGGCATTGCAAGTTCCTTTTGGTATGATTTCAGATAAAATAGGGCGTAAAAAAACTATGATAATAGGACTTGTGGTGTTTATCATAGGTTCTTTGGTGTGTTCATATGCTGATGATATTTATACGATGATGTTTGGAAGGCTTTTACAAGGTGCAGGAGCCATAGGAGCAGTAGCTACTGCTATGATAAGTGATTTTATCAATGAAGAAAATCGTGGCAAGGCTATGGCTATCATGGGTTCATTTATAGGACTTTCTTTTGCAGCTTCTTTAGTGCTTTCTCCTTTAATGAGTGCTAAATTTGGACTTTCTAGTTTGTTTGATTTAAGTGCCATTTTAAGTCTAATTTGTATCGTGCTTTTATTTAGCGTTGTGCCAAAAGAACACACAATAGTGCATGAAAATACTAAAACTCCATTAAAAAAACTTCTAAAAGAAAAAAACTTAGCTTTGATGAATCTTACTAATTGTATGCAAAAAATGCTTATGAGTATTGCGTTTTTAAGTATTCCTTTGGTTTTGGTACATGAGTTTAATTATCCAAGTGAGAATTTATGGCATGTTTATGTTAGCTCTATGGTGTTTGGGTTTTTAGCTATGGGTTTATCAGGATCTTTGGGAGAAAAAAGAGGCTTAAGTAAAGAGATATTGCTTTTAGGTGTGGCGTTTTTTATCATTGCTTATATTATATTTGCTTTTTCGCATAATGCTTTAGTGTTTATGGTGGGTGTTGTAGTGTTTTTTATAGGATTTAATCTACATGAGCCTATTATGCAAAGCTGTGCGAGTAAATTTGCTAAGGTAAATGAAAAAGGTGCAGCTTTGGGTGTGTTTAATGCTTTTGGCTATTTTGGAAGCTTTTTAGGTGGTGTCGTTGGAGGGTATTTTTTACATCATTTTAGTTTAGTTGCTCTTGCTTTTATTTTGATAGCTTTGTCTGTAATTTGGTTTGTATTGCTTTTGTTTTTACAAAGTCCAGCAGATTTTAAAAATGTCTATTTATCTTTAGAAACAAAACATGATTTAAATATGATTAAAGGCATAAATGGAGTTTTAGATGTGTATAAAAACTCTAAATTTTTAGTGATTAAATACAATAAAAAACTTACAAGCGAAGAAGAAATTTTAGCGATTATTGAAAAATAATCGCTTTTATACAAAATGCTTTTCTTTTAAAATCACATATAATTTTAAAGTAGAAATAAAGAAAGTTAAAATAGCAGGTCCAAGGATAATACCCCAAAAGCCAAAACTTGAAATTCCTGCTATCATCGCAAAGAAAATTAAAAGTTCGTTAATTTGTGTTGGAATTTGAACAAGTTTTTCATTGATCCATTTAATGATATAGGGTTTTACTAAAGTATCTGCGATAAAAGATATCATTACCACGCTATAAATGAAAATCACTAAAGCACCGCTTAGATTATTATTTGCAAATTCATATAAAGAGACAGGCACATAAACTAAGGCCCCACCTACCACAGGGATTAAAGAGCTAAAGCAAAATAATATTCCCATTAAAATCGCATCATAACCATAAAATTTAGTAATGATAGCAAAAAGCACCCCTTGTAAAATGGCATTTAGCACCATAGAATAAAACACCACAGACATTACATTACTCACTTCACTTAAAATGCCTTGAGTTTCTTCTTTTTTCATAGGCACTATGCTTTTTATATAGCCAATGAGTTGGGCTCCATAAAGATTAGCAAAGAAATAAAACACACAAATTAATACCATATCAGTTAGAAATTTAGTGCCAAATTTAGTTGCGCTTGAAAGATAGGTTAAAACATTTTTAGAGATAGAATTTAAGTCAATACTTGCTAATGCTTCTTTGATTTTAGGTTCTATAAAGCTTAAAGATTCAGGTAGGTGTAAAGAATAATTTTTAAAATATTCTATGGTATTGTGAAAATAGCTTATATCAAAACCTTTTGCAGCCTTTGCTAGTTCTATAATAGCATATACAAAAGGGATAAAAAATAAAGCTAGCATAAAAGCAGTAGTAGCTGCTGCAGCAACGACTTTTTTACCTTTAAAAATACTTAAAAATTTAACATTAACATTAGAAGTAGAAACAGCCATTAAACTTGCTATGGCTATATTCATCAAAAAAGGTTTAAACAAAAAAAGTACCCAAAATAAAATGATCAAAATAAAACTAATCAAGAAAAAATTACTACTTTTCATCAAATAAACCTTTGTTATATTTTAATTTTAAAACATCAAAGCTTTTTAAGCTTGCAATGCGACCTTTGGCTGTTCTTTCTATATAGCCATTTGCTAGTAAATATGGCTCTATCACATCTTCTATGGTATTTTCATCCTCACTTAATGCTGCGGCTATACTAGAAAGTCCTATAGGTTTTCTTTTAGCTTCAGTTAAAAGCTCTAAATACCGCAAATCCATCGCGTCAAAACCAAGCTCATTTACCCCTAAGGAATCAAGTGCTTGTTTAGCTCTTTTTTCGCTAATGATTTCTTCATCATTTACATCAGCAAAGTCTCTTACACGCTTAAGCAATCTTAATGCTATTCTTGGGGTTGAGCGACTGCGTTTGGCTATTTCTAAAGAAGCTTTTTTTTCACAAGTTTTATTAAGCTTTAGAGCTGCTTTTTCTAAAATAATAGCAAGCTCTTCGTTTTTATAAAATTCCAAGCGAAATTGCATACCAAAGCGATCGCGTAAAGGATTACTTAGCATACCTGCTCTTGTAGTAGCACCTATTAAAGTAAATTTGGGTAAATCGATTTTTATCGTTTGTGCAGCAGGTCCACTGCCGATGATGATATCAAGACGAAAATCCTCCATAGCAGGGTAAAGCACTTCTTCTATGGCAGGACTTAAGCGATGAATTTCATCGATAAATAAAATATCTCCCTCACTAAGGTTAGTTAAAATCGCAGCTAAATCTCCGCTTTTTTCTATCATGGGTGCAGCGGTAGTTTTGATATTTGCATTCATTTCATATGAGATAATGTTTGCTAAAGTTGTCTTACCAAGTCCTGCAGGCCCACTAAAAAGGATATGATCGAGACATTCATTTCTTTTTTTAGCAGCTTTAATAAAAATTTCTAAATTTTTTTTAATGTTTTCTTGTCCTATGTAGCCATCAAAATTTGAAGGTCTAAGGCTTGTTTCATAAGTTTCATCAGGGGAGAATTTTTCAATCTCTACGATTCTATCCATATTTTTTCCATTTTATTTTGCTAAGAAATTTTAATTTTATCTAAAATTTGCTAAAATAAACATTTAAACTTAGATTATAGAAGTTTTTATGGGAATTTTAGAGCAATTAGAGTTAGATTACGAGCTTGAAGAAATCGAGCGTTTTTTGTATTTTTTTAGAAGTCTTTGCGATGTTTTAGAGCCTTTGATAGTAAAGCTAAGCAGCGATAGCTCAAAATACAAAGAAGCTTTAAAAGACTTAGAGCAAAATATCCACAATGTAGTTTGGGCTGCTAAAAGATTAAATTTAGATGAGATTGCAAATTTTTGTACATTTTGTGAGGAAATTATGCAAGAAGCAGCTAAATTTGATGGGCCTGCTAGCGATGAATTTGTGGATTGGATGTTTTTAGTGGGTGAGCAGCTTGATAGATATTGCAGTGATTATGAAAAAAATGCTTCTTTTTTAAGTGTATTTAACCCTCAAATTGCAAATGTTCCTGATAAAATTTCTAAATAATGGGGACGACTTGGCTTCGACAGGAGTAGAGTGGCCTTGGTGGCATGTCGCTTTGAGCAAAGCGTATAAAGCTCAAATTAAAATTAAACGCAAACAACGTTAAATTTGCTCCTGCTTACGCTAAAGCTGCGTAAGTTCAGTTGAGCCTGAATTTTAAGTGATACTATCTAGCTTAGGATTTGGTCATTTTTGATAGTGTAGATTGAAATTTGACAAGTTTTGATTGAAGTTAAAGTCTTAGTCTAGCTTGAAATTTTGGAAGGTGAGTTTGGCTAGATGAAATTTTCACCTTTGCTAAGCATGTAGATGCCGTGGTTGTTTTATTTTTGGACAGGGGTTCAATTCCCCTCGTCTCCACCAAATTTAATCTTTCATATATCAATTTATTAGAATTTAGTATTTTAATAATTTAATTTCATCAAAGGTTTCTTGTTATTGATAGGACTTCAAGGAAGGCTTCTTTTAAGATAGATGGTAAGGTCTTTATTAATTCTAAATTTAAATTCATTATAAAGCTTGATAGTATTTCTTAGCATTTTAAAAAGTTCTTTTTGTTATCATTTTAAAAAATACTAAGGCTGTTCTATGAATTTTTATGAAGAAATTAAAAAATATCTTGATAATAATCTTTTTACCAACTATGCTCTAGAGGTGGATTTTCCAAATATTTATAATTTTACTAAAAATGAAAACACATATAAAACAACCTTAGATAATATAATCTGTCTATACAACGCCACTCAAAGAAATTTTCAAAATTATAACGAACATCAATTTGAAGATGAATTTATATCAAAAGTGTTAGACATTTTAGGGTGGAAATTTATAAGACAAGATGAAAAGATCATACAAGGTAAATTAGAAAAGCCCGATTTTTTGCTTTTTAGTGATGAAAATATAAAAGCAAATTATGAAAATTTAGACAAAGAAACAAAAAAATCAAGCAATGAATTCACTATTATCATGGAGTCAAAAGCCTATGATGTGCAAATAGATAATAAAAAAGTAAAAGAAAATCCCCATTTTCAAATTTTAAGATATCTTAGTAATCTTAAGAAAAATTATGGCTTTTTAACTAATGGTAGATTTTGGCGTTTTTATGATAACTCTACACTTAGTGCAAACAAGGTATTTTATGAGATAAATTTAGAACAAATCATAAAAGATAAAAACTACCAAGCTTTTGCGTATTTTTATAGTATTTTTGCTTCAGCAAGTTATACAGAAGAAAAACACATAGAAAAATCTTTGCAAGTTAATAAAGAATCAAAAATAAAAATAGAAGATGATTTAAAATCTATCATCTATGGAACTAATGGCAATGAATCTTTATTTGAATTTATAGGTTCTAAGATTTATAACAAAACTAAAGCTGATTTAAAGCTAATCTATGAAAATTCTTTATATTTTGTGTTTAGGCTTTTATTTATTGCTTATTTTGAAGATAAATTTGAAAATATCTTAGAAAAGCATAAATACTTCAAAAGCAAAATTAGCATAAAAACTTTATTGCAAAATTTAAGCGATGATGAAAGCTCAAGTGCTGGCTTTGGTGATTTAGAAATGATATTTCAAATTTATAATAAAGGTAAAGGCAATTTTGACATGCCTGTTTTCAATGGTGGGTTGTTTGATGAGAGCAAAACCACTCTTTTAAACACACCAAAGATTTTCAGCGATAAAGACTTGAAGAAAATTTTAGAACAATTATTATACTACAAAGATAAAAATTTAACTTTTAAAAGAGATTATAAAACCTTAAGCATAGAGCATTTAGGCACGATTTATGAAGGTTTGCTTTCTTACTTTTTTGAAGTAGCAAATGAAGATATTTACTATGTAAGCTATAAAGAAAAATCAAAAGAAATAGAGTGTTATTTTGATAATTATGACTTTAAAATTTTAGAAAAATCAAAAAAATTAGAAAAATATACCTTTTATGAAAAAGGACAAATTTATCTAAAAAATACTAGCAACTCAAGAAAAGCAAGTGCAAGCTTTTATACACCTCAATCCATAGCTAATTTTTTAATCCAAAGTGCTTTAAAAGACAAACTAAACAATGAAAACATTTTGAAATTTAAAATTCTAGACAATGCTTGCGGTAGTGGGCATTTTTTAGTTGGAGTTTTAAATGCTATCACGCATATTGTTTTATCAGATTTTGAACATTTTACAAATTTAAAGCAACTCCACGAACAAGAAAAAGAAAATATCGCAAATCATATAAAAGATTTCACGCAAGATTATGAGTTGGATGAAAGTGATGTTTTAAAACGACTTTTGCTAAAACGCATTATTTATGGAGTGGATTTAAATCCATTTAGTATAGAGCTTACTAAGCTTAGTCTTTGGATAGATAGTTTTATCTTTGGAACCCCACTTTCTTTTATAGAACATCACATAAAATGCGGCAATGCTTTGGTAGGCTCAAGTATAAGTGATTTTGAAAATTTAATAAAGCAAAATAAAGAAAATATTTTCACAAATTCCATTACTCAAGAATTTGAAATTTTACAAGAAGTATTTGAAAAGCTTGATAATCTACAAGATACCAACGAAGAACAAATCAAACAATCCAAACAAATCTATCAAAATGAAATCATACCAAAACTTGATAAGTTAAATTTATATCTAAACTATATCAACTCACTTCATTTTGCTAACAAAGAAGAATTACAAATTCTAAAAGCCCTAAGTCAAGATGATATACAAAATTTAAGCCAAAATAAACAAGCAAAAGCTATCATTAGCAAATATCAAAAAGAATTTAACTTCTTTAATTATGAGTTAGAATTTCCTGAAATCATAGAAAATCAAGTCTTTAAAGGCTTTGATATCATCATAGGTAATCCACCTTGGGATAAAACTAAATTTAGTGATGATGATTTCTTTCCACAATATAAAAGCGATTATAGAAGCTTAATCGCTAGCAAGAAAAAAGAAATTCAAGACAATTTGCTAGCGAAAGATTATATAAAGCAAAATTATGAAAAACAAAAAGCATATATAAATGATTTAAACGAGTATTATAAAAAAGCTTATCCGCTAAATAAAGGTAGTGGAGATGGAAATTTATTTCGTCTTTTTGTAGAAAAAAATCTTTCTCTTTTAAAACAAGATGGAAATTTAGCTTATGTGCTTCCTAGTGCTTTGATGTTTGAAGATGGAAGTTTGACTTTAAGAAAAGAAATTTTAGAAAATAAAACTTTAGAATATTTTTATAGTTTTGAAAATAGACAAGCTATATTTGCTGATGTGGATTCAAGATATAAATTTGCTCTTATGCAAATAAAAAACACACAAGCAAATAATGCCCATAAAATCAAAACGATGTTTTATAAAACAGATATAAACTCATTAAAAAACAAAGATGAAATTTTAACTCTAAGCTTAGAAGATATCAAAAAGCTAAGCCCAACTCACCTAGCCTTAATGGAGCTAAAAGACAAGCAAGCTTTAGAAATTCTAAGAAAATCTTATAATGCTTTTCAAACCTTGTCTTTTGATTATATAGATTTTAGAAGAGAGCTTGATATGACAAATGATAAAGATTTGTTTATAGAAGAGTTTAGGGAAGGACTTTTACCCTTATATGAAGGCAAAATGATACATCAATTTAATGCAAATTTTAGCCAAGCTATTTATTTTTTAGAAAAGGCTAAATTTGATGAGCGTTTAAAAAGCAAAGAACTTTTAAGAGCTAAAAAGGCCACCGGCAAAGAACTAAAGCCTGATTTGATAAAATATGATAGAGAATTTTTTAGACTTACTTATAGAGCTGTTGCAAGAGATACTGATGAGAGAACTTTGATAGCTTCTTTATTACCAAACAATTGTGGTTTTGGACATAGTATGTTTGCAAATGTACCAAAACTATATATTTTAAAAGATGATGAAATTTGTATAGATGTAGTGCCTTATGAAAGAATTTTATTTACTTTGGCTTTGTTTAATTCTTTAGTGGTTGATTTTATCATAAGAAATATGGTGCAAATCAATGTAAGCAAAACCTATTTAGAAAGAATTCCTCTGCCTCAACCAAGTGATAAAGAAATTCAAAACAATGAAATCTATAAAACCCTAGCTAAAAATGCCTTGCTTTTACAGCTTTATAATGATAAAAATCATCATTTTGATGAGCTAAAACAAGAATTTAACATAAAAGATGATGAAATTCCAAAAACTAAAAAAGCTTATGATGTCTTAAGAGCAAAAAATGATTTATTAGTTAAAGAACTTTATAGTTTAAGTGATGATGAATTTTCTTACATGATAAGCACTTTTAAAGTCTTAAACGAAAAACAAAGCGAATATATAGCATTATTAAGGAATTAAGATGGAAGATAAATCTGTTTTAGAACAAATTATAGTTATTAGTCAAAATTTTAATAAAAATATAAAAAAACATGAGGATGATAGAGGGTTTTTATCTCAAAATATACTTAATGAGTTAAGGAATTTAATAGAGCATATTGCTTTGTATATTTACAATAGAGATACAAATAATAATTTTAGTAGTCACTATGATAATATAAAAGTTGCAATTGTATATATAAGCGATAAAGCTAAATATGTAAATATTAGAAAAATGCATAATTTTTTACAAATAACATCTTCACATTACACTCCAGATGAGGAAACTTCAGAAAGATTGATGTTAAAATATATTTCTATTTTAATTAAAATAAAGCAATTTTGTAAAAATAATTTAAACTTAGATATCTTGCAAAATATATATGAATTTCCTATTAAGCTTGATAATCTAAGTTTGCAATATTATGAAAGAGTTGTAAATAAAATCAATAATACAAGTGTATTTGAAAGAGAAAGAACTGATAAATTTTATATACATAAAGTCAAGCCATTTGTTGTAGATAAAAAAATATATTATGAGATAACATTTGCATTAGCTAAAAACTATACAAGTAAATTTGATAAAATCATAGCTTTTTCAAAAGAATATATTCCTGATAATTATGCTGTTGAATTAAAACTATATGATACTAGTATTTGGTTGAAATCATTTAAGATACCCATTATATTAATAATCAATTGGAATGTAAGCATAAGACCTTGTGAGTTAAAGAATTTTTGTGCTATTTTTGGATTAGCTAATGTTAATTTTACAAGAAATGCAAAGTATGAGAGAATCATGCAATTTTTAAAATACAATGAATTGAGCTTGCTAGATATTGTAAAATTAAATGATATAGAATATCAAAACATCAAGAATGAATTTAGTGAAAATAAATTTAATGATTTTTTTAAATGTCTTGATAAGACAAGGGATATTATTACAAATAATAAAAAAGGAAAAAATATCCTTAGTTATTTATTAAATAGTATGAACAATGTTGTTATAAAATATCAAAAAGGTGATTTTGCTAATGAAAAATTATCAAATTTATATTTAAAAAATTCCTCCATACCTTTTGAAGATATGCCTTTTTGTACTTCTTTGGCAGGGCATAATCCTAGATTAATTGACTTATATGAGTGTTTAGATGTGAAAGATAGAAAGCATGAATTATTAGCCAGAACTATTAAAAATAACTCTAAAATTCATGGAAACTTATATAAGGATATTGAGGATTTTGGGCAAATTTCTAAAGAAAGTATTTTAGAACTAGTTAGAAAACACAATGATTCTATTGAGTATAAAGACCATAAGCCAAAAAGACATATAGAAATATTATATGAAAAATATTTATATATTAATGAAGATGAAACAGTGATAAAAAATATTATTTTAAAGCTTAAAAATTTTACCCAAAGTGGCATAGAAAATTATCAAAAAGATATAGAAAAATGGCTAAAGAATAACAACTTAGATTGTGAAGAAAAACAGAATTTTCTAGAAAAAATGTTTTGCGATTCAAAATTAGCATTGATATATGGTGCAGCAGGAACAGGTAAAACCACATTAATAGAATATATTTCTAATTTTTTTAAAGATAAAAATATATTATTTTTGACAAATACTTACACAGCATTAGATAATATAAAAAGAAGAATAAAAAATCCATTATGGAGTTTTAATGTTGTATCTTCTTGCGTAAAAAAAAGAAAAGAGCAAGTATATGATGTTGTGATTATTGATGAGTGTAGTACGATTGATAATAAACATATGTTTGAATTTTTAGATAAAGTAAAATGTGATGTTTTGGTTTGTGTTGGAGATGTATATCAAATAGAAGCTATTGATTTTGGAAATTGGTTTTTATTTGCTCAAAACTTTTTTAAAGATAAGCAAATAGAGCTAAAACATATTTACAGAACTAATGATGAAAGATTGCAAGATTTATGGAAAGAAGTAAGAGAGCTAGGGGAAAATATACTTGAAAAGCTTTCTAAGAAAAAAATATCTGAAAAAATAGAAAATTTTAATTTTAATACGCAAAAAGAAGATGAGATTATTTTATGCCTTAATTATGGTGGGTTATATGGTGTAAATAATATAAATAGGCTTTTACAAGAAAATAATCCTAAACAATACATTCAATTTAATAGCTTATATTATAAAATAGACGATCCTATATTGTTTAATAATGAATCCTCTTCAAGATTTGGACAAGTCATTCACAACAACTTAAAAGGATCGATAGTAGATATAAAGAAAGGAAAAGGATGTGCTTTTTTTGTGGTAAATGTTTATAAAAATATAAGCGAAGAGAGTGAAAAAGATTTTAAAATTACTAAAAAATTTAATAATGAATATACAGAAATTACTTTTAGAGTAGATGAAATAAATTCTGATGAAGAGGATGAAAAAGAGCATGCTATTCCTTTTCAAGTAGCTTATGCTATTTCTATACATAAAGCACAAGGTTTAGAATATGATAATGTTTCTATAATTATTTCAGATGAAATAGAAGAACAAATAACACATAATATATTTTATACAGCTATAACAAGAGCTAAGAAAAGATTAAAAATATATTGGTCAGCCGAAACTGAAAATAAAATATTAAATTCATTAAAACTTAAAGATATTAAAAAGGATTATAATCTTTTGTCATCTAAGTTAAAATAAGTTTTCTTTGCAAGGCTATCCTTGCAAAGAATTTATACAAATAAAGAATTCACACTTTCATTATGATAAACTCTGCGTATTACCTCACCAAAAATAGGTGCTACGCTTAGGACTTTGATTTTATCCATTTGTTGTTTTAAAGGTATAGTGTCAGTTACTACTAGCTCATCAAGTGCATCTTTGGCTATTCTTTCATAAGCTACGCCACTAAGTACAGGGTGGGTACAGCAAGCTATAACTGACTTTGCACCTTTGTTTTTAAATACTTCAGCAGCTTTTACTATGGTTCCTGCTGTATCGATAATATCATCTACCAAAATAACTTCTTTATCTTTTACATCACCGATGACATTCATTACTTCGCTTTCATTAGCCTTTTCGCGTCTTTTATCTACTATAACTATATCAAGTCCTAAAGCTTTTGCTACGCTCCTAGCTCTTGCTATACCGCCTATATCAGGACTTGCGATGATAGGGTTTTTATAGTTTTTATTTTTAATATAATCATTAAAAATAATACTTCCATAAAGATTATCCACGGGTATATCAAAAAAGCCTTGAATTTGTCCAGCATGTAAGTCTATGGTAGCTACTCTATCTACCCCCGCTGATTCTATAAGATTTGCTACTAATTTTGCAGTAATAGGCACCCTAGGACTTGCTTTTCTATCTTGTCTAGCGTAACCAAAATAAGGGATGATAGCTGTGATAGAGCTTGCACTTGAGCGACGCAGAGCATCTGTCATGATTAAAAGTTCCATTAGATTATCATTTGTTGGAGCACAAGTACTTTGAATGATAAACACATCTTTACCACGCACGCTTTCATCTATTTGAATGCTAATTTCACCATCACTAAAACGCTTCACACCCGCATTGCTTAGAGGCAGTGAAAGGTATTTTGAGATTTTTTTAGCAAATTCCTCATTTGCTGAACCAGAAAATATTTTATATCCGCGCATATATAAGCCTTAGAAAGTTTTCTGTGATGATATAAAATTTTTTTTGAAAATACAATAAAACATATCAAAAGCCATGCAATCTTTTTAAATCCGCATCAATAGGAAGTTTATTTCCGTCTTTATCTACACTTACATAAGTTACCACAGCTGAAGTTACATGCATGCAATATACACGGCCATAATCATTGGCTCTTTGGGTAACTACTTCTACTTCTACGGTGATAGAAGTATTACCTGCTTTGATGATTTTTGCATAGCAAGATACCAAATCACCTACGAAAATTGGTTCTTTAAAAATGATCTTATCCACTGCTACAGTTACTACTCTTTGCGGAGAAAGCTCCCTTGCTGCAATGGCTCCAGCTAGATCAATTTGTGACATGATCCAACCACCAAAGATATTACCAGCGGGGTTTGTATTGCTTGGCATAGCTATAACTCTTAGTTTAGGTTCTCCCATATCTTTCATACATTCTCCTTGTGTTTTAAAAAAAACATTATAATTAAGTTTTAAAAATAAAGAAAGGTAAAAAATGAATGATTTTAAGCAAATAGCAAAAATTGTGAAAAATAGGAAACAAAATATCAATAGTCTTTATAATATACTTCAAACTAATCAAAGTCATCCTTTGATAGATAGAGCTTTAGAACTAGCTAATCTTGAAAATGAAAAAAGCAATGTTTTAGCAATGTTGCGTCGTTTGGTGGATTTAAAAGAGGAAAATTTAGTCCAAGAACTTGAGAAAAAAGGTTTAAATGAAGAAGAAATTTCTCAAATAAAATATAAAGTTTTTTCTTTAGTAAGAGCCTTTTATGAAGTAGAACATCAAGATTTAATCGATGAGATTAAGAGTAAAAATTTACTTGATGAGTTTTATTTGGCTCTAGTTCAAGGTGTGCATAATATAGGTGTAGTTATGAATTCTTTTGAGCTTGTTTGGAGCAAGCAAATTTTAGATACAAATAATAAAATCTTAAAAGGACAATTTCCAAATTTAAGCGATGCTTTGGAGTTTTTAAAACAAAATGAGCTTTATCAGCTAAATCAAGATAGTGAAATTTGTGAAAGAAGCTATGGAGCTTTAGTTAAAATAGGAACACTTTGGAGATTTTTACCTTATGCAAAAGCTTTTGAAAATGAAGTTTTAAAGCTTGAATATGAATTTGATAAACTTTTAGAAAAACTAAGAAATTGTGTGCTAGATGATGAAAAAAATGCTTATATTGATTATATAGAAAAATTAAAATTTGCATTTTGTGAAAAAGATAATAATGAAGTAGTTAAAAAATGGCAAGAAGCAGAGCTTGCGTGGATGGAAGTAAAATGTCCATTACAAGTTGGCCATCCTTTAGAATACTATGAGGACTCTTATACACATGCAGTAGCACTTGAGTGGGATATACGCTTAGAAGATGTGAGTGATTTTAATGGGAGCGAGTTTAAAGATAAAATCAAAGAAAGCTTTGCGATGGTGTATGCAAATTTAGATGAAGAAGATGAAGCTTTGTTTGATGAAGTGAATTTTAATCTTGAAAAAACTCAGCTTTATATTTGTATGCCTATGATTTTTTATGGAGCAGAGCTTAAGGGGCTTTTTTCCGCTCAAGTAGTGCCAAATGATGAGTATGTAAGCAATATAGCAGGTAAAAAGATCTTTGCTTTTTTAAATTATGTTTATGAAAATGCTAAAACCAAGCCTTTTATGAAGCTTTCTTCTATGGTATTTGAAAAAGAATTTTTAGATTATGGTAGAGAAATTTTATTTTACAATGAAAAATTATGGAAAAGAATTTATGAAGTTTCTACCATAGGTCATGAGTTTGGGCATATTTTCTTTGTGGCAAATGATAGTGAAAAGAAAATGAATGAAAGTGGCGTGTTTAAAAATATAGAAGAGTTTAAAGCTACTGCGGGCGGGCTTGTAAATTTCTTTTTACATGAAGAAGATGATTTAAAGCTTCCTGTATTTTATGAGCTTATTAAAAGGGCTATAGGATTGATTGCTTGGCAAAGAGTAGAGGAGGTTAAGCCTTATTATACTGAAGGTTTGATTCATTTGTCATTGCTGTTTAAATCAGGGGTGTTATCTTTTGCAAATGAGAAATTAAACATTAAATTTGATGAGGAAGCTTACGAGAGTTTTAAGGCTGTGTTTATGCAAAATTATTATAAGCTAGCAAGACATTATATGTTAAAAGAAGATGCTAAAAATTATTTAGATGAGTTTTGTCTTTTAGAAGATGAGGTATTTTTACCACTTGATGAAGAGTGTAAAGAATTTGTAAAATACTACTATGAATTACACAAACTTTATGGCAATGAAATTGACGAAAGTGGAGAGTTTGAAAAATACTCTAATGCAAAATAAAATTTTATCAAGAAGAACTTAGCTTTCTTCTTGATATTTACTATTTTCTAATGCTTTTTCCATATCTTTTTGCGTTTTTAAAATAGCTTTACTAAAGCCATTTAGTACTGAAAATGGAGCAAATTGTGCCGCTCTTTTTTCTCTTGACATTGGTGGAAATTGTTTTGATTTTTGATATTTTATATCTATTATATCTTTATAATCATCATGCATTATGACCTCCTATTAAAGAAGTAATTTCTTTAGTCTCATCATCCAAGCTTGAAGCTTTTAAAATAGCTTTTTTACCAAATTTTTGTATGATTTGAAGTCTTGCTTTTTGGAGCTTTTCTTCTTTTTCAAGTTGATTTTTCTCTTGTGAAATTGCATTAAAATCACTAAATAAATTTAATTCTTGGTAATTTTCTTGAGCTTTATCTGTGATATTATTTAAACTTAGGCTGATTTTTCTAATACTTAAGTTTTTATCACTGATTTTATAAAAAAGTTCTAAGGTTTTTTTGTTGATGATTTTTAAAGAATGGGTAAAATTTTCTAAATTCATACTTCCGTGAGCATTTTTAGGTATAGCTCTTCCGTAATTATCTTTAGTGATAGCTCCTTTATAAGAACCTAAAAAACTTGAATTTTCTAAATTGCTTTTATCATATTGTATATCTAGCGTAATATGATTTGTTTTAAGGTTATTTTGTATAAGTTCAAGTACTAAATGATCTACAAGTTCTTTTAAAACCTTTATTGCTTGATTATTATCATATGCAAAAGGTAAAACTTTAGCCATGATTTTAGAGTGATTTTGTGATTTGTAATTTTTAATATCTTTCATTGTGCAAGTTTCAACGCCCCATGCATGATCGATCAAAAGTTCAGCATTAACACCAAAGTGTTTATAAAGCAAGTCTTCATGTTTTAAAGAAAATCTTGCAAGATCTCCCATAGTATAAATGTTTAAATCTGCAAGTTTTAAGGCAATACCTTTACCTATACGCCAAAAATCTTTTAAAGGTTTATGCTGCCACAATTTATATCTATATAATTTTTCATCTAAAAAGGCTATAAGCAAGCCATTTTCATCTACTTTTTGTCTTTTAGCAAGTATATCCATAGCAATTTTAGCTAAGTATAAATTTGTGCCTATGCCTGCTGTTGCGGTGATTTTACTTGTGTGTGAAATATCAAGTAAAACCTTAGTAAGTAGCTCATAAGCTGATAGTTTGTATTTTTCAAGATAAGAACTAAGATCGATAAAAACTTCATCAATAGAGTATATATGAATATCTTTAGCATCAAAATACTTCAAATAAATGCTGTATATTTTTGTGCTAAATTCTATATAAGTAGCCATTCTGGGCTTAGCAATAATGTAGTCTAATTCTAAATTTAAATCATTTTCAAGTTCCAATATATTAAAACTTTTAGCTTTAAAGTGGTGTTTTTGAGCTTGTTTTAGTCTTTCTTGGTTGATTAAATGGATTTTTTGTTTAAACTCAAAAAGTCTTAATCTACCAGGTATATTGTAAGTTTTTAATGCAGGTGAAACTGCTAGTATGATGGTTTTGTCCGTTCTTGTTTTATCTGCTACAATAAGATTAGTTGTTAAAGGATCTAAATTTCTTAAAACACATTCAGCTGAAGCGTAAAAAGATTTCAAGTCAATAGAAGCGTAAATTTGCATAGTATGTGAAGCTTGCCTTTAGATTTATTAAGTTTTGATGATATTAATTATAACAATAAAAATTACTAAAATAGATGAAATAAAATGAAATTTATAAGGTGGCGGACAGAGAGGGATTTGAACCCTCGAGACCCGTTAAGATCTGCACCCTTAGCAGGGGTGTGGTTTCAGCCACTCACCCATCTGTCCGTATTAAAAGGGAAAGTATATCTTATTGTTTATAAGATATACCTTAAATTTATACACTGAAATAAGCTATGATTAAAGTTATAATAAAACCAGCACCTAAAACTGCTATTTGTTTACCTCTATCTTTGCGTATAGCTATAATAGTGATTAAAAGTCCTGAAATATAAAGTATTATCATAGCAAGTGCAAAAGCTAACCCAAGTACAGAAAAGTACCACATACCTTTATCTTTATGAAGCAAAATCATATTTCCAAGCAAGCTTCTATCTTTTGTTGTAATTTCATAGTCATTCTCATCTAATTTTATAATACTTGCTATATAATTTATAGTCCCAAGTTCTATGCCATCGCCTTTTTTGTTGAGTTTTGGTTCCAAAGATGAAGGAATTTTTAAGTTGTTTTTCTTTAAAAAATCAATTAAAAATTCAGCTTCAGCACCCTCTTGAATAATAGCTTGAACTTTGTAATTTTGAATTTTAGCTCCACTTTCTCCATCAAAACCAGCTATATAAGCAAAACCTGTGATTGCATATAAAAATGCAAGTGGTAAGAAAAATAAACTAATGTAAATGTGAATTTGTCTGAATAATTTGTTTTTATTCATTTTTACTCCTTTTTGAAAAATAATTAAAAGTATATTGATAGAAAATGAAGTGAAAGTAAAATTAATATTTTTTAAATTTACGAGCTAGGGTAAAAAAACTACGAACAATCCCATAAAGCACATATAAACTAGCAATAATCAATGCACTTTCTAAAAAATACAGATAAAGCATAGAAAATAAAATTACTAAAAGGATTAACACCTTCAAAACATTTGCTCTTTTTAGATCGATTTTCTTAAAACTTGGATACCTTATGTTGCTTACCATTAAAAAGGCTAGAAGCATTTGGATACATATTATTATTAAAGAAAAATCATGTAAAAAATCATAATATAAATAAGCACTTACCCATAAAGCACTTACAACTGCTGCTGTTGGTATAGGTAGACCTATAAAAACCGATGGTTCATAAGTTCCTGTTGTGACATTAAATCTTGCCAAGCGTATAGCGCCAAAAACTACAAATAAACCAGCTATTAATGAGCCAAAACGACCATATTCATAACCTATGCTCATATAAAAAAGCATAGCAGGTGCTACACCAAAGGCTATTAAATCAGCTAGTGAGTCAAACTCAACTCCAAATTTAGAAGTAGAGTTGGTAGCTCTTGCAACGCGTCCATCTAAACCATCGCAAATTAATGATAAAATGATATAAATTAATGCTTTATCAAAGTTTTGATTAATAGAAGCAATCACTGAAATAATACCTAAAAATATGGAAGCGGCTGTAAAAAGATTAGGTAAAATATAAATTAGTTTAAAATTCATGGATTTAAATACCCTATTAATGTACCAATGCGTACTTTATCATTTTCATTTACGCAAATTCTAGTGTCTTTTGGAAGTAATAAACTCACACTGCCATCAAACATAAAACCTATATTTTGTCCATGGTTTAAATGATGGCCAAAATCATCAATATGAGCTTTTCTATTTAATGCTCCAAAAATAACGCGTAATGCCCATTGTTTGCTCTTGGAATTAGCTAAAAATAACATTCTTTCACCCATTAAATTTGTATTTTTCATAAATGGACATAAAAAAAGTCCATGCCTTATTCTAGTTTCTTCTATATTCATATCAAGCGGAGCTATGATATTTCCTTGGGAAAAAATATTATTGATAATTTGCACTTCTATACACTCGCCAAGCTCTTTATATGAGCTTGTTTTGATACATTTGATTTTTCCTTCTATGGGAGCTATAATGGTGTTTGGATCTGCTATATAATCAATTTTTTTAGTTCTAAAAAGATAAATAAAAAATATAAAAATACACCATAAAAGCCAAGAAAATCCCCATATAAATTGAAATATTGCAAAAACTATAGCTAGAACTATAAGCAAACTCCAACCAGTTTTTGCAATAAAATTTGTTTTCATTAGTCTTCCTTAGTAGCTTCTTGCTCTTTTTCTTCTAGGCGTGTTGGAAGATTATTTTCTTCTTCATAGTTTTTAATAATCTCTCTTACTTTGGCACCATCAATAGTTTCTTCTTCATAGAGTGCTTGTACCATCACCTCTATAGCACCGCTATAGGTTTTTAAAATTTCTTTTACACCCGCATAGCGTTCATCCAATGTTTTCTTTACATACTCATCTAAATCTTGAGCCATTTTATCAGAATAATCTTTTACAGTTTGCCCACCACTTAAGAAAGTATTTCTTTGCTTTTCAAGTACCATTAAGCCAGCAATTTCACTCATACCATACATAGAAATCATAGCTTTGATAATATCAGTTGCACGCTCAAGGTCATTGCTTGCGCCTGTTGAAATTTCTTTAATGAAAATTTCTTCAGCCGCGCGTCCTCCTAAAAGCACATCAACTTCAGCTAAAAGTTCATGTTTTTGCATTAAAAATTTATTTTCTTCAGGGGTATTGAGTGTATATCCTAAAGCTGCTAAACCACGAGGAATAACAGAAACTTTACTTACTTTTTTAGCACCTTTTGTAGTTTCAGCTATTAAAGCATGGCCGCACTCATGATAAGTTACGATTTTTTTCTCTTTATCATTAATTCTGCGTGATTTTTTCTCAAGTCCTGCTATGGCTCTTTCTACTGCCTCTACCAAGTCTTTTTGTTCCACATGTTTTTTAGAATCTCTACCTGCAAGCAAAGCTGCTTCATTAATGATATTTGCCAAATCAGCACCCGCAAGACCTGCTGTTAATCTTGCAATATCTTCTACTTTTACTTCAGGTGAAATTTTAACATCTTTCATATGGACTTTTAAAATATCACATCTACCTTTAAAATCAGGCTTATCTACCAAAACTTGCCTATCAAAACGCCCCGGTCTAAGTAGTGCTGCATCAAGTACTTCAGGGCGATTTGTCGCTGCTAGAACAATTACTGGTGAGCTTTCGGTACCAAAACCATCCATTTCAGCTAGAAGTTGATTTAAAGTTTGCTCTCTTTCATCATTTCCGCCCATCATACCGCTTGCTGCACGTGATTTACCTATAGCATCGATTTCATCTATAAATACAATAGCTGGAGCTTCTTTTTTAGCATTTTCAAACAAATCTCTAACCCTGCTAGCACCAACACCAACAAACATTTCTATAAAAGATGAACCTGATACGCTAAAAAATGGCACATCAGCTTCGCCTGCTACTGCTTTTGCAAGCAAAGTTTTACCTGTACCTGGAGGGCCAACAAGCAAAAGTCCTTTTGGAATTTTTGCTCCAAGATTAATGTATCTTTCAGGATATTTTAGAAAATCAACAATTTCTTTAACTTCTTCTTTTGCTTCTTCAACACCTGCAACATCATTAAATTTAACCTTCGGTTTTTCTGAATTTACAAGTTTTTTAGAACTTCCTATACCAAGTATAGATCCACCCATATTTTTTTGCATACGAGAAGCTAAAAACATCCATATACCAAAGAAAATAAATACTGGCAAAACCCAAGAAAGTAAGATATCTATAAACCAATTGCTTTCATTAAAAGCACCATAGGAAACGCCTTTTGAGTCAAGCAAAGGAACAAAAGTAGCATCATTTGGAACTTTTTTGGTAATATATACCATATTTCCTGCTTTAGATACAGCTTTTATAGTAGTTTGACCTATATTAACTTGGGCAATTTGATTATTTTCAATTAAAGTTTTTAATTCAGAATAAGTAACTTTTTTAGTGTTTTCTCCGCCCATAATACCCATGCTACCATCATCTGAAAATCCTTTAAATAAAAGAATCATCACAATGGCAAAAATAGCAAAAATAAAAATGGGATTTTTGTTAAAAAAGTTATTATTGTTTTGATTATCTTTTAAATCATTTGGTTTTTTATTCATTATTGCAATTCCTTTTTATAAACTAAACTCAACCATTCTCCTTTGTGTTTGCATTCTAACAAAGTGAAATCTTTGAATTTATTTTTAATCCTTTCTTCATATTTATTTAATATACCAGATAAGATCAAAATTCCACCTTCTTTGGTTTTTTCTTTAAGATCTTTTTCTAGTATGATCAATATATCGGCAATGATATTTGCCACAACTATATCATATTTATGTAAGCTTTTATTAATAGAACCTACCCAAATATCATCAAAGCTAACTTGATTTAATTTCGCGTTTTCTTTACTTGCAACTATAGCTAATTCATCTGTATCGCAAGCTTGTACTTTGGCTCCAAGTTTTGCCATGATAATGCTTAAAATTCCACTTCCACAACCCACATCTAAGCAAAATTTGGAATTATCTGTATATTTTTGTAGAAATTCTATACAAGTATAAGTACTCTCATGATGTCCTGAGCCAAAAGCTAGAGCAGGATCTATAATGATATTAATTTTATCTTGTTTAGCTTCTTGCCAAGTGGTATGAATGTGGATATTATCGATCGTCAAAGCTTGTATACCTTTTTTATACTCTTCTATCCAATTTTTATTTTCTTTTTTTTCTAAGGTAGAGTGGAAATTAATATGAGTATTTAGTTTTTGACATAATTTTTGATGAAAATCATGCAAGGCTATTTTAATGAGTTCTATATCTTCTTCTGATCTTATATAAATACCATTGTTTTTTTCTTCTATAGCGTCTATCTCTAGAGAAAAGATAAGATCAAGGAATAAATCTAAATATTCCTTGTCTGTTTGAAAAAAAAGTTCGTAATAATGTGTTTGCATAAAAACTTATAATTAGCCTTCGTTTGTTCCTAAAACATCTTCAAGTTTTTCTTTTAACACTTGAGGAGTAAAAGGTTTTACAATATAGTTATTTACGCCTGCTTTTAAGGCGGTAATAACTTCTGCTTTACCACCTTCTGTAGTTACCATAATAATTGGCATATCAGCATATTTTTCTTCCGCTCTTACTTTTTTTACTAATTCCAAGCCATTCATTTCAGGCATATTCCAGTCAGTAATTAAAATTTTAATATCATCATTTTGTGAAAGTAAATCCCAAGCTTCAACCCCGTGTTCAGCTTCTAAAACATCCTTGTGGCCTAATCTTACAAGGGTATTTTTGATTATTCTTCTCATGGTAGAACTATCATCAACTACTAATAACTTCACTTTTTTTCCTTTATCTTGATGTAATTACATAAAACTGTAATTGTATCGTTTTTATTTTTATTAATCAATTAAAAGTTTATATTATATCATTTTAAAATAAAATTAGAATTTAATCACTCTCCGTTTTTATTGTGATTAAATTCAGGCACAATCTCCTTTAAAACTTTTGCAGGATCTGTGCTGTGGAGTAATTTTTCTATTTCTTGATTTAAAATTTTTAAATCTTTAAGATCACTAGTGGTAACAAATATACTTTCATATTGAGTTTTTAAATCATTTTCATGGATTAAAAGCTCTTCGTAAAGTTTTTCACCTTTTCTAAGCCCAGTGATTTTGATTTCTAACTTTTTATTAGAAAGTAAAAGCATTTTTTGAGCTAAGTCCATGATTTTAACAGGCTCACCCATATCAAGTACAAATAATTCTCCACCTTTGGCAATAGCCGCAGCTTGTAAAACAAGTTGCACAGCCTCATCTACTAACATAAAATAACGCACTATATCAGGATGAGTAAGAGTAAGTGGCTCATTAGCTGCAATTTGAGCTTTAAATTTAGGTATTACACTTCCACTTGACCCTAAAACATTACCAAAACGCACACAAGCTACTTCAAAATTTTCACAACTTGAACTTAATGTATAAAGTTCACAAATTCTTTTTGTGCAACCCATGATGTTAGTCGGTCTTACAGCCTTATCAGTGCTTATCATAACAAATTTAGCAACCTTATAAGCTTTTGCAAGATCGATTAAATTTTTAGTACCTATGATGTTATTTAAAATAGCTGAATGTGGATTTTGCTCACATAAAGGCACATGTTTGTAAGCTGCTGCATGTAAAATCAAATCTATGTTTTTTTCTTGTAAAAGTTTTTCTAATGCTTCTTTGTCTAATATACTCATCATAATAGGTTCGATTTTTTCTTTATGTAAGCTTAATTCCTCATTGATTTTATATAAATTATACTCACTATGATCAAGCATGATCAAGCGTTTTGCACCAAATTTAATGCATTGTTTGCAAAGCTCACTTCCTATAGTTCCACCAGCTCCACTAACTAAAACTACTTTATCTTTGATAAAATCAATCACGCAAGCATTATCCAAATCTTTTGGCTTACGCGCTAATAAATCTTCGATACTTATATCTCTTGCTTCATTTTGCGTAAAAGAAAAAAGCTTTATATCATTAATCCCATAAGCAATGAGTTCGTCAAAAAGCTTTTTTAATTCTTCTTGCTCAAGTTTTAAAGCAATGATAGCAGTATGAATTCCTTCAGCGGTATATTTTCTGATTGCTTCTTTTTCTTCAACTATAAATTTATCACAATAAGTACCTATTAAATTTTTACGCTCATCTACTACAGCTACAGGAAAAAGTCCTAAGCTCCCTTCTTTAGCTCCTTTTAATAAATGCAAAGCCTTTGAAGTGGCGCCAACTACTATACAAGGATGTTCTTCGTTGTATTTTGGCTTTCTAAAATCAACTATCATTCTTTTGCTTATACGCAAACTTCCAATTAGCATACAAGATAAAACAAAGTCTATTCCTATAACGCTTCTTGGAAAAGGATTGAAAAAATCATCGTAAAAATAATAAATTGCTAAAAATACAAGCTCAGCCAAAGCTAAAGCGATGACTAATTTACGCGCTTCATTAAGTGAGAAAAATCTCCAAGCAACTTGATAAATTTTAAAAAAAGCTAGAAAAATGATTTTAAGTAAAATCAAAATCACAGCACTTTTAAACATACCTTCATAAAATTCACTTGGGATGTCCGCACTAAAGCGTAAAGAAAAAGACAAATAAATACTTATAACAAAAAGTAAAATATCAGCGCCTAGAAAAAATCCTAAGCGTTTGCTTTTATAATCCATCTTAGTCCTTTAAGGTGTTTAAGATTAAAGTAGAAACTTCCTCTACATCAGCTTTGCTCATAGTAGTTGCACTTGGAAGGCAAATTCCATTACTAAAGAAAAACTCACTATTACCATTTAAGTAAGCATCGCAACCTTTGTAAAGTTCTTGCAAATGCATTGGCTTCCAAAGTGGACGGCTTTCGATTTTATTATCTTTTAAAACTTGTATGATTTTTAAAATTTTATCTTGAATTTGAACATTTTTATTTTCACATATACAATGTTTTTCATAAGTATTAAGTTTATTTAAATCAAAATCAAGTAAAGCAGTGCTTAACCAGCGATTTGACTTGGTATTTTCAAGCTCATCTAAAAAAGTAAAAGTTCCACTTAAAAATTCTTTATACCAGCTATAAATTTCACGCTTTTTACTCACTCTTTCTTCTAAAACTTCCATTTGAGCAGTACCGATTGCGCCTAAGATATTGCTCATTCTATAATTATAGCCATATTCTTTATGCTCATAATGAAGACAATTTTCTCTAGCTTGGGTACTATAAAATCTTGCTTTTTCAAGATTAGCATGATTTTCACTCACAAGCATGCCACCACCACCTGTTGTGATGATTTTATTACCATTAAAAGAATATACTCCAAAATCCCCAAAAGTACCTAAGGCTTTATTTTTGTAAAAACTTCCCAAAGCTTCAGCAGCATCTTCGATTAAAAAAATCTCATTTTCTTTACAAATTTGGACAATCTCATCCATTTTAGAAGCATTACCATAAAGGTGTGTTAAAATGAGAGCTTTTGGCTTTTTAGGACTTTCTTTGATAGCTTTTTTTAATAAATTTACATCTAAATTATAAGTTTCATCACAATCAATAAATACAGGCGTAGCATTCATGTAAGAAATAGGTGCTACTGAAGCAATAAAGGTAAAACTTGAAGCTAGAACTATATCGCCTTCTTTGATACCCAAAACTCTTAAAGCTAAATGAATAGCTGCAGTGGCTGCATTTAGAGCAAGTGCGTTGGAACTTTTTGTATAATCTTTAATACTTTGTTCTAAGGCATTAACAAACTCACCCAAAGGTGCTATATAATTACTTTCAAAAGCTTTGTGTATGTATTCTAATTCTTTTCCACTCATATGTGGTGCTGATAGAAAAAATCTCATTTTACCTCCTTTATTTTTTTAGCAGGAACTCCAGCATAAATGCCTTTAGAAGTTAAGTTTTTAACTACAACTGCTCCTGCGCCTAAAGTTATATCATCATTTAAACTTATACAAGGAATAACACTTGAATTAACTCCTAAAAAACAACGCTTTCCTATTTTTACATTTCCTGTTAGTTTAGCTCCAACGCTAATATGGCTAAACTCATCTACAAAACACTCATGCTCAATCACACAAGCAGTATTTAAAATCACACCTTTTGCAATACTAGCTTTAGCATTAACTACGACATTTGGCATGATTAGAATACCCTCATCATCTAAAAAAACACTTGGGCTAATAATAGCACTTTTGTGTATCAAATTAACTAATCTAAATCCATCATCTTTTGCTTTTTTGAAAAGTTTTTCTCTAATAGAGTTTGCGCCAATAGCAATAAACATATCGTGTTTTTCTAAATTGGAGTGATATTTTAAGCCTTTATTATCATCTAAAAAGATGATTTTTTCATATCCTAAATTTCTAGCTACATCAGCACAGACTAAACCATGCCCACTAGAACCATATATATAAATACTTTTAGTTGTGTCCATTGAATTTATCCGTTGTAGCTACTCCTTTTTTATTAACCCCGCTTCTTTTTAAAACTTTAACAATGGTCATAAAAAAGATTTTAAGATCAAATAAAAAAGAGCAATTTTGCACATATTCTACATCATATTTAAATTTTTGCTCCCAAGAAATAGCATTGCGTCCATTAATCTGTGCCCAACCTGTAATGCCTGGTCTTACATCGTGGCGTTTTTTTTGCTCTTGATTGTATAAGGGCAAGTATTCTACAAGTAAAGGTCTTGGGCCTATGAAGCTCATATCGCCTTTTAATACATTAAAAAGCTGCGGTAATTCATCTAAACTCAAGCTTCTAACTAGCTTACCAAAAGGCTTTAAGCGTAATTCATCAGGAAGTAATTCTCCATTTTCATCGGTTTCATCACTCATAGTTTTAAATTTATAAATATAAAAAATTTTTTCATTTAATCCTGGTCTTGCTTGTTTAAAAAGCACACTTCCTTGAACGATTTTTAAAACAATACCTATAAGCACTATAAAGGGTAAAAAAATAATCAATAAAATCAAAGCCAAAAAAAAGTCAAAAACACGCTTTAAACCATTTTTATACATTTATAAAACCCCTATAAAAGTCAAGATATTTCAAAGCTATGATATTTTCATCATAATTTTGCGCTCTAAGAAAAGCATTTTGTGCTAAAGTATTTTTTAGTTTTTCATCTTCTAGTAAAACTGCTATTTTTTCAGCTAAATCCTTGCTATCTTTGCTTTTACAAATTAAACCGTCTATGGCATTATTCACTGCTTCAATGCAACCCTCAGCATCACTTACCACGCATGCTTTTTTACAAGCTTGTGCTTCTAAAACCGTTCTTGGATAGCCTTCTTTATAACTTGGTAAAACAAAAATATCGCATAAATTTAATAAATGTGCAATATCACTTCTTGCGCCAAGATAAAAAACATCATTTGAGTTTAAAAATTCTAATGGTGCGCAAGATTTATTATCATCTCTTCCACCCACTAAAACAAAATTTGCCTTATCTTTTAAAATTTGGCTTGCTTCATAAAATTCTTTAATTCCTTTATGCCAAAGTGCTCTTGAAATCATTAAAACGATAGGTTTATCAGGCATATTGTGTTCTTTTAAAAAAGCTTGTTTTTCTTCTGTGCTAATTTTTAAAGGTAAAAATTGTTTTAAATTTAGCCCTACGGATTTTATGATTTTGATTTTTTCTTCTTTTAAGCCTAAATTTTTCATAAATAAAGCATTGCTTTCATTGACAAAAATAAAACCATTAGCAAGTTTAAAAGAAATTTTATAAAGTAAATTAATGCTTATTCTTACTAGTTTGCTTTTAAAATCATCATCTATGTAAAAACTTCCTAAGCCTTCAACCAAACCAAAAGTGTATTTAATGCCCGCCATTTTAGCCGCTATAATACCTGTTGTATTGCTTTTGTGAGCGCTTGTTTGTAAAAGATCTAAATTTAAACTTTTGAGTGTATTTTTTAAACTAAGTAGATTTTTAAAAACAATTAAAGGATTGACACTTGATCTAGCTAAATCATAAAAGCAAACCTTATAGCCTAGCTCTTGTAACTTAATAGCAAAATCATCTTTTGGGGTGATGATTATAACTTCATGATTATTTTTTTCTAAAGCTCTAATGAGTGCAAGACGAAAATAATATACACTCATTGCACTATGGGTTAAAATTCCTATTTTCATCTTTTTAGCCTATAAATTTTTGCTCTTGCATCATTAGTGACTTGCTCAAATAAATCTTGATCGTATTGATTTAATAAAAACATTTGTATGTAAGCACTATTATAAAGATTTTCATCTAAAATCACAAAGCTTTTATATTCTCTTAAAAAGAGTAAATAAATTTGAGCTTTTGAATCAATTTCATTGTAATAAAATTTGCCATTAGTGATGGATTCTATATCTACAAAAGCTTTTAAAGGTATAGTTGTACCTTCTAGTTTTAAAGCTCTAAAATCATTAATAATTTCTACTCCATTATCAAGCATAACAGAACCTGTTGTTTTATCTTGAGCTATGGCATTGGCTTGAGAGAAAAATAAACTTTTTTCTTGCTCTCCATTGTCAGGATTTGTATTTGCAAATTGTGCTACCACGGGCATGATACGCAACATTCTATAAGGCATGTAAATATATACATCTCTAGTTTTATTGGTATCAAATTTAAAATCTTTATCATTTAAACTTTCTAAAAAATCTTTAGCACTTGTTTGGTTATAATCTTTTACCATAGCTTTTAAAACATCAGGATAATTTTCTTTGAAAGATTTTTCAGTGTATTCTACGCTAAGTCTTGCCATATTAGCTGCTGGAATTTGTTCTTTGCTTAAGACAAAAGATGAGAAAAAATTATCTTTTCCTAGGTGTTTTCCACCATCAATTAAGGTTTTTACATCGCTATAATAGCGTATTGGATAACCATAATCCCACCAAGCAACGACATAATCTTCTCTTTGAGCTTTATTTTTTAAATCATTTAAAATACTAGCTTCATAAGAAGTAAAAACAGTAGAGGATTTATAATAATAAATATGCATTAGGGCAGGGCTTATACTAAAAAATGCAATGAGTATGAGCAAGATATTTTTATTTTTTAGATTAAGTTTGATTTGTTTTTTTTCTAAAAAATTAAAAAAAGTATATAAAAAATACCCAAAACCCAAAGCCATCACAGGAACTGCATAAATGGTAAATCTAAGTCCAGCTCTTAAAGCCATAAAACCTAGTGCAAGCATAGGTAGAGCTAAAAGCATACTTTTGTGATCTTTGCAAAGTAAGATAAAACCTATAAAAGAAAGGATAAATACTAAAACACTGGAACTAATTCTTTGCATAAATACTTCAGGATCGATAGTATTTACTTCCATAATAGTTTCATTAACATTAAAATACATAAAGGCAGCATCTTTTAAATTTTGCACATCAGAAGCTTTGAAAACATAAAATTTAAGTTGATATAAAACAGGATCTAAACCACCACTTAAATGTAATATCAAAATGCTAATAAAAATCAAAGCCCAAACCATATAAAAATTAATTTTTTCTTCTTTAAAGGCAAAAATAGCAAATAACAATACAATTAAAGCAAGTTTATATTGCCATGCTAGCATACTTAAAGCTATGATCATTAAAGCAATAGCTAGATAAAAAATCTTTTCTTTTCTATGAAATACTAAAGTATAAAGACCAAAAAGTCCTATCATGGCAAAATTTAAAGAATAACTTGATGGATACCACCACAAATAAATCATGATGAAAACCGGACTTAAAAGTAGGGTAAAAATGTCTTTATTAATAGTTAAGCGTATAAAGGTAAGCAAAATAAGCATTGGTAAAACTAACACTAGCATATCAGTATCATAATACCCGCTCATAGTGCGGTTATAATAACTATTTGCAATACTTCCAAGTAAGGCTGCTATAAAGCCATAGGTAGTGAGTTTATATTCTCTTGCGATTAATATAATAGGCACAACGATCAAAGAAGCAAAAAAAGTACTCATATATAAAATAATACTTTCAAAGCTAAAAGGTAAAATACTATAAAGCCAATAAGTTAAAGTAGAAAGTGAGCTTCCAAAATAAGATAAGTCATTAGGTTGGTGAAAACCTGCTATCATATCCCTTGCACCTTCTGCAAAAGCATAGCCATCATTAGTAGTAATCATAAGTTGATCATTAAAGAAAAACTCATAAAACTCACTTGCCCAAGCCACCCAGTATAACCTACACAAAACACTAAAAGCAAAGGCTATAAGGATTAAAATACAGGTATATTTTATAGAATTATTATCAGTGAAATTTTGTTGCAGTTTCATTTTATGCCTTGTTGAAAAATTCAAATAATTGCTTTGCTATGCTAATTTTATCAAATTCTTTTGCACGCAAAAAAGCCTTTTGTCTATATGAAGCTTTTAATGCTTCATCATTGCACATTTTTTCTAAGCCTTCTTGCATGGCTTTTTCATCATCTACTTTTACTAAAAGTCCAAACTCATCATCTAAAAATAGCTCCCTTGCGCCACTTTTATGATCAGTGCAAAGTACGGCAGTATTACAAGCTAGGCATTCGATTAAAACATTGGAAAAACCTTCAAAACTTGAAGCAAAAGCAAAAAAGTCACATTTGCTCATGTATTTATAAGGATTTTTATCAAAACCTAGTAAAAAGACTTTGTCTTTTAAATTTAAAGTTTCTATTAAAGCTAAAAGCTCATCTTTTAAAATGCCCTCGCCTAAAATGACTAATTTTAAATCAGTTTTAACTTTTGCATAAGCTCTTATAAGCATAGCATGATTTTTACCATGATCAAGCCTACCAACACTTAATATAAAAGGATCTTTAAAATCTATTTTTTCTTTAGATTTTTCTATAATGTTTTCTAAATCTATGGCATTGTATAAAATATCGCATTTTTTAGCCTCTATATTGAAATTTTGTATTAAATCTTCTTTGTTTCCTATAGAATTTGCTAAGATTAAATCTGCTTTGTTATAAAGTTTTTTAATAAGAAATTTATTGATAAAAGAATTTAGATTATTATGTTTATAAATTACACTTGGAGTGGTGCATTCATTGATAATAAGGGTTGATTTAAGTCCTA
This sequence comes from Campylobacter sp. IFREMER_LSEM_CL1890, assembly GCF_025772045.1. Taxonomy (NCBI): domain Bacteria; kingdom Pseudomonadati; phylum Campylobacterota; class Epsilonproteobacteria; order Campylobacterales; family Campylobacteraceae; genus Campylobacter; species Campylobacter sp. IFREMER_LSEM_CL1890. The sequence continues at coordinate 61,511 of NZ_JAKMRK010000010.1, forward strand.
GGGATTTTGCCATTAACGCAATATAATTAGGTCTATTTAATAATACAAATTGCAAGTTGATTTTTAAATCTTCACAAAGTTTTTTGTATTTTATAGCTAGCAAGGGTAGTTTTAAAAATTTAGCTAAGTTACTTTCACTTGGACTTGATTTTTCAAGATAGTGGATATTAACTTCAGGAATATCATATGATATTTTGTCATTCATTAAAATTAAATGTATTTCATATTTTAAATTTAACATAGGTAATAGTGTAGATACAACCCTTTCAGCGCCACCACTTCCTAAAGAATAAATAAAAATTGCTAGTTTTTTCATTTTAAACCCTTACTTCTTTGATTAAATCAAGCCATTTTTGTGCTACATTGGCCACTTCATAATCTTTACATTGTTGCTGTGCATTAAGCGCTAGTGTTTTTCTTAAATTTTCATCTTGCATTAAAAGTGCGAGTTTTTCGCTTAAAGCTTTTTCATCATCTAAATCTACTAAAAATCCATCTTTTCCATCATCAATTAAATCTTTATGACCGCTTGTGTATTTAGTGCTAATGCGCGCTACTTGATAATATAAACTTTCAAGTAAAACTGTTGGCAAGCCTTCTATGAAAGAGCAAAGGCAGATTATTTTTGCTTTTTTATAAAGCTCTTGCATATTTTCAATTTTACCTAGAAAATTAACTTTGATATTTAAATTCTTGGCTTCTTGTTCTAAATCTTGTCTTAATTCTCCATCGCCTGCTATGAAAAAGTTGTATTGTTTTTGTAAATTTGTATCTAGCCTTGCTATGGCTTTTAAAAACATAGAAGCATTTTTATTATGATCAAGTCTGCCTACGAAAATGACATTATTTTCTTTTTCTAAATTTTCTTTAATAGGGCTAAAATGACAAGGATTTGGCATATTGATAACTTTTTTAACAAAGTTTTCATAGTAATTTTTATCATCATTACTTAGCACGGTTAAAGCATTTGCATGAGGAAAACTTATACGGCGTAAAAACTTCCAAATTTTAGATTTTAAATAAGTATAAGAGCTATGTTCGCTAATGATTAAAGGTGTATTTAAACCTTTGTTTGCCCAAATGCAAGCAATATTAGTTGTATCTAAAAATGAGATAAAAACATCGCTTTTGTGGTCTTTAAGTGCTTGTTTTAAGGCTTTGAATTTTTTAATACGCGAGGCTATTTTATTATAAAGAGTGGAAAAGTCAAACTGCTCTAGGGTAAAAAGTTTGATTTTTGGCTCAAGCTTGTAAAAAGAGTCTTCTTTGTGAAATTTAATAATATTTATTTCATGATTTTTGCAAAGTTCATTAGCTAAAGTGACTAATACTCTTTCAGCACCGCCTGAATTTAAAGTAGCTATGATGAAAGTGATTTTCATACTTGTTCCTTTAAATGCCCATGTTTTACTTCAAATACTCTATCACAACCTTGTATGGTTGAGAGCCTATGGGCTATGATGATGAGAGTTTTATCTTTTGAAATTTTATAGATTTCTTCCATGATTTTTGCTTCACTTTCTTGATCAAGAGCGCTAGTTGCTTCATCTAAAACTAAAATTTCAGGTTGTTGATAAAGCGCTCTTGCTATGGCTATTCTTTGTCTTTGGCCTCCACTTAAAAACGAACCTGAATCACCTACCTTAGTATGCACTCCATCTTCAAGTGAATTTACAAAGCTTTCAAGATTAGCTTGTTTGATCACTTTGTGTAAAAGCGCTTCATCTACTTCTTCTCCAAAGCTAATATTTTTAGCAATAGAATCATTAAAAAGATAAATTTGTTGAGGTATGTAGCCAATTTTACTTCTAAAACTTTTTATATTGCTCTCATCAAGCTTAATTCCATCTACAAAAATAGCTCCATCGCTTGGTTTTAAAAGTCCTATGATAAGATCAACTAAAGTACTTTTACCACTTCCACTTTTACCTATAAAAGCGATTTTTTCATTTTTATTAAGCTCAAAATTTAAATTTTTAAATAAGTTTTTCTTACCCTTATAAGCAAAGAAAAGATTTTTCAAAACGATTTTTTCTTTAAATTCAATACTTTCATCGCCTAGCTTTTCTTCTTTTTCATTGAGCATGTTATAAATAATATCTAAAGAGTTTTTATAATATGTAATTTCATTATAACTTGTGATGATACGATTAGCACTTGGCATAAGCCTATAAAGAGCCACCACAAAAATAGTAATAGTTGCTAAGATAGATGAAATATCACTTTCATATCTTAAAACTAAATACACTACGATAAAACAAAGCATACAAAAACCTATACCTTCAAGGTAAATTCTAGGAATGCTTGACATGCTTTCATTGCTAATGTTTGCTTTGGCAAAAAGCCCACTTTGAATTTCATAAAGTTTTTGTGTGCTTTGTTCTTTGGTTTTGAGTTTGATGATTTTAAGGTTGTTTAAATTTGCATTTAAAATTTCAAAATAATTTTTCATCGCCTCTTCTCTAGCTATGGAAGCTTTTTTTACCAAGGGTGAGAGGATTTTAATCAAAATAAAAGCATTTAAAAGTAAAAAAGCACTTAAAGCTAGGGTGATTTTATAGTTGATAATTAGCAATAAAGTATAAAGTAAAAACACCACAAAGCTTTCACTTAGCATAAGTAAAAAAGCACTAATTAAAGTGCTTAAATGAAATACTTCTTGAGTAATAGTTTTTAAAAGTTCTGATTGATTTTTGTTAGTAAAATTTTCATATTCAAGGTGTAGGTATTTATCAAAAATACGACAAGCAAGGCTGTGGTAACGCCCTTTAGAAAAACGCGCAAGCAAATGAAAATAAAAGGCATTTAAAAAGGCTCTAAAAATATAAAAGGCGATTAATATACAGCCAAAATAAGCAATAATCTTATAACTTGGTAAATTTAAATACTCATATACAGGTTGAAAATAGGAGCTTTTTTCTAAAAGCTCAAAATTACTCGCCACTGATACAAAAGGCATGATCAAAGAAATAGCAAAGCTTTCTATAAATCCTATGAAAATAGAAAAAATTAGCAAAGCAAATAAAAATTTCTTATCATGGGCATTGAGTATGAAAAAAAGTTTTTTTAACACTGTTTTTCCCACTCATAAGCACTTTTACAGATTAATTCTAAATTATCATATTTTGGTTTCCAATTAGTTAGGGTTTTGATTTTATCAGCATTTGAAATAAGCACAGAAGGATCTCCAGCTCTTTTTGGTGCAAGTTCTACTGTGAAATCCACCCCGCTTACTTTTTTCATAGTTTCAATAACTTCTTTTACGCTAAAGCCATGTCCATAGCCTACATTGAAAATATTACTTTCATTGTTTTCTAGGTATTCTAAAGCAGCTAAATGCGCACTTGAAATATCATCAACATGGATAAAATCTCTAATACAAGTGCCATCTTTAGTATTATAATCATCGCCAAAAATATAAAGCTTTTCTCTTTTTCCTGTGGCTACTTCAGCAGCAACCTTGATAAGTAAAGTAGCTTTTGGATAGCGTTGACCTATAGGATAACTCATGCAAGCACCTGCTACATTGAAGTATCTTAAAATGCAGTATTTAAATTCAGGATTAGCCATATTAGCATCTTGCAAGACTTTTTCGCTCATTAGTTTGCTTTGCCCATAAGGATTAATCGGTGCTAGTGGGCTTTGTTCATCTACGATAGGAGTTTGTGGCTCTCCATAAGTCGCTGCGGTTGAAGAAAAAATGAATTTTTTCACACCTGTTTCTAAACAAGTTTGGATTAAGTTGCTTGTGTTTGCGGTATTGTTCATATAGTATTTTAAAGGATTTTCCATACTTTCAGGAACTTCAATACTAGCTGCAAAATGCACAATTGCATCAAATTTTTCTTCTTTGAAAAGTTTTTTAATCCCAGCATAATCGCTTAAATCTTGCTCAAAAAACTTAAAAGGTCTGATTTTAGAAAGTTCATCCAAACTTTTTTTGCTACCTTTTGAAAGATTATCTAATACACAAATTTCATGATTTGTTTCTAAAAATTGTTTTAAGGTATGAGAGCCTATGTATCCTGCGCCACCGGTGATTAAAATTTTCATTTTTATCCTTTTTGTGATATTTAATAATAGTTATTTTAATATACTTTTCTTAATTAATTTAAAACTTGCTTTTTTCTTTTTCTATGGCCTTTAAAAATGGCTTTTGATAGCTTTTATCACTATGTTTTTGCAAAAGTTCTTCTTTGAAATTTTCCAAAATATTAAGATAATCTTCTTGGGTTAAATTAGCTTTGATGAGTTCGTATTTTAAAAATAGCATATAGGTGTTTAGCACATCACTTTCGCAGTATTCGTGAATTTTTTCTAATTTGTTTTGATAAAAAAGTTCTAATACTTCATTTCCATGCACATCATACTTTCCAGGAAGTCCTGCCATAGCACAAAGTGTGTCAAGTCTTAAGCCTTTTTGGCCAAAACTTCCTAAAGATTCTAATAAATCACAATGTTTATTTTCTACAAATTTGCTTTTGTAGTTATTCCATTTATCGCTTGCATCTAAATAAGCACTTGCGTTGATATTGTATTTTAATGCTCTTATAACAAGCAAAGGCATATCATAGCTTTTGCCATTAAAACTTACAAGGCGGGGTTGGTGTTTGTCTATGAAGTTAAAAAACTCTTCTAGCATTTGTTTTTCGTTGTCGCCTTTGATTTTATTGACTTTGATGAAATTTCCAAATTTATCTGCAATCACTGCACAAATGCTTACAACTTTATGAAAAGGCAGGGGTAAAAAATCACTTCCGCTTTCTTCTTTTTGTCTTTCTAAAGCTTGTTTGCTAATGCTTAAATCATCGCCATTAAAATCATAAAGATGTTTTATCAATTCTACATCAGGAATGCTCTCACAATCAAAAACACAAATATATTCTTGCATGATAAACCTTTTTTTAAAAAAATCTTTGTTAAAATCATAACAGAAAATTTAAAAATAAAGTAGCATATGAAAATAGGTTTGGTTAAGTTATCCGCACTTGGAGATATCATCCATGCGGTAATTGTTTTGCAATTTATTAAAAAGCATTATCCTAAGGCGAGTATTGATTGGTTTGTAGATGCAAGATTTGCAGGATTATTGCAAGATCATCCAATGATTAATGAAGTGTATGCCCTGCCTTTAAAGGATAGAAAATTCAAAGAAGTCTTTGCTATGCTTTTTGAAGCAAGACAAAATAAATATGATGTTGTGATTGACTTGCAAGGTTTGATTAAATCTGCTTTAGTGAGTAAATTTTTATGTGCTAATACTTTTGGTTTTGATCAAGAAAGTATCAAAGAGGGTTTTGCGAGCAATTTTTATACGCATAAATTTGCGTGTAATTATGAAGAAAATATTATCGTGCGTAATCTTTCTTTGGTAGCTTATGTATTAAATGAGCATTTTGATCATAGCGATATAGAGTTAAAACAAAGTTGTTTTAGTGTAGATGATGAGTTAAAAGAAAGCTTAGAACAAAGGCTTTCTTTAAGTGAAAGTGCGCCAAATATACTCATACATATAGGCTCATCTATGCCTAATAAAATTTACCCAAAAGAGCGTTTGATACTACTTTGTAGAATGCTTTTAGAGTATTTTACTAGTGCAAAAATCATGCTTGGTTGGGGCAATGTTAATGAGTTTAATTTTGCTAAAGATATAGTTTTAAATTTAAAACATTTGAAAATAGAACTTGCGCCAAAATTAAGCTTAAGCGAGCTTTGTGCTTTAACTAAGGCAAGTGATTTGATTATCGGAAATGATAGTGGGCCTACTCATTTGGCCTTTGCACTAAACAAGCCTTCTATAACGATTTTTGGTGCTACTCCTAGTCAAAGAAATACCTATGAAACAAATATCAACAAAACAATCAATGCAGGTAAAAAAATACTGCATTCAAAGCATATCGATAAGAGTGATTTTTGCATACAAAATATCGATGAAAAAGATATTTTTAAACTTGCTTGTGAGCTTTTAGAAAAATGATAAATTATGTATATCTAAGCCTTTTTTATATATTAAAAGCCCTTGTGAAGATTTTACCTTCAAAGCTTTTAAACTCTTTTGTAAATTTGGTTGCTTTGATCACTTATAGGCTTAATCACAAACACCGCAAAATCATTGACATAAACTTAAAAATTTGTTTTCCTGAAAAAGATCAAAAATGGCGTGATGAAACTAGCCTTAATATCTATAAAAATTTTGCTAAATTTGGGATTGATTTTATCAAAAATCAAAATGCAAGCAAAGAAGAAATCGTCAATAAAATTTGCTTTGATGATGAGGGGCAAATTTTAAATATAATGCAAAGTAAAAGACCCTTGATTGTAACTACGGCTCATTATGGTAACTGGGAGCTTTTGGCTTTGTCTTTTGGGGCTAAATTTCAAGGAATTTCCATAGTTGGAAGAGCACTTGATAGTATGATAATGGATAAAATTTTAAGTAAAAATCGCACGCAGTTTAATATAGAGCTTATAGAAAAAAAGGGCGGGCTTAGAAAAATGCTAAAAGCCTTAAAAGAAGGTAGATCGCTTGGAATTTTAACCGATCAAGATGCAGTGGATAGTGAAAGTGTAAAAATACAATATTTTAACCAAGAAGTAAATTTCATAGCAGGTGCAAGTGTGCTTGCTAAAAAAACAAATGCTATGATTTTACCTTGTTTTGTGTATCAAAAAGATGAGAAATTTTTTGTAAAAACTTTTAAGGCTTTAGATGCAAGCAAGGCAAGTATAGAAGAGCTTACTAAGTATCAAGCAAAGTGTTGTGAAGAGATGATTAAATTTAAACCTGATGAGTATTTTTTCTTTCATAAGAGATTTAAAAGATACAATCATGAATTATATTTATAGGATATAAAATGGATTTAAAACAAATTAGTGTGATAATGATTGTTAAAAATGCTCAAAAAACTTTAAAAGCTTGCTTGGAATCTTTGCAAGAATTTGGCGAGATCGTTTTAATAGAAAATGATAGCAATGATGATACTTTAAAAATTGCTTATGAGTTTAGTAAAAATTATAAAAATATCAAGATTTATCAGCATAAATTTATAGGTTTTGGACCTTTAAAAAATTTAGCCATAAGTTATGCTAGCAATGATTGGATTTTTAATATTGACGCAGATGAGCTTGCTAAGAAAGAATTTTTACAAGAATTAGGGCAAATTGAGCCTAATAAAGAAGATATCATAGCTTTACCAAGAGAAAATTTATACAATGGAGAGTGGATTAAAGCTTGTGGGTGGTGGCCTGATCATGTAATGCGGGTGTTTAATAAAACCCATACTAGTTTTAATAAAAATTTAGTGCATGAGAGTTTAATTTTACATGAAGATAGCAAAAAGATTAAGTTGCAAAATGGTTTGAGGCATTTTGCGTTTGATGATATCGATAGTTTGTTAGATAAGCTTCAAAAATATTCTAAGCTTTGGGCTTTGCAAAATTTACATAAAGAAAGTAGTGTTTGCAAGGCTTTGCTAAGAGGAATTTGGACTTTTTTTAGAAATTATGTTTTGAAAAAAGGGATTTTTTATGGCTATAAAGGCTTTATCATAAGTACTTGCAATGGTCTTGGAGCTTTTTTTAAATATATGAAATTATATGAGTTAAAAAAACAAAAGCCAAAAACTTGTGCTTTAATCATCACAACCTATAATCAAAAAGAAAGGCTTGCTTTGGTGCTTGATAGCGTTAAAAACTTAGAGCCTTTACCAGATGAGGTTTTAATAGCTGATGATGGAAGCAGGGAAGATACGGCTAAGCTTATACAAGCTTATCAAAAGGATTTTCCTTGTAAGTTAGAGCATATTTGGCAAGAAGATGAGGGATTTCGTGCCGCGGCAAGTCGCAATAAGGCAATTAATGCTTCTAATAGCGAATATATTGTTTTAATCGATGGGGATATGATTTTAGAAAAAAACTTTATCAAAGATCATTTAAAATTTGCTAGTTTAAAAACTATCTTGCAAGGTTCAAGAACTATTTTAAACGAAAAAGAAAGCAAAGAACTTTTAAGCAAAAATGATTTTAGCTTAGCTTTTAATAAAAAGGGTTTTAAAAACAAAAGAAATGCTTTTTTAGCTAAATGTGTATATAAATTTTCAAAGCTAACTAAGAAGTTTTTTAAAAAATCACAACTTGTTAAAGGCAGTAAAACTTGCAATATGAGTTTTTATAAAAGTGATTTTGAAGCTATTAAAGGATTTAATGAAAAATTTATAGGCTGGGGCAGAGAAGATAGTGAGTTTGTGGCTAGATTTTTATTTAATAATGGAGTGTTTAAAAGACTTAAATTCTATGCTCTAGCTTATCATATTTACCATGAAGAAAATAGCAAAAATATGCTTGAGATTAATCATCAAATTTATCTTGAAACTATAAAAAATGAAAAAGTGATTTGGAGATAAAGCATGAAAAAAGTAGGCGTAGTAATCCCCATATACAATGTAGAAAAATATTTAAAACAATGTTTAGATAGTGTAATTAATCAAACCTATACTAACTTAGAAATCATACTCGTAAATGATGGTAGTACAGATGAAAACTCACTCAATATTGCAAAAGAATACACTCTAAAAGATAAAAGAATCACTCTTTTTGATAAAAAAAATGGTGGTTTAAGTAGTGCTAGAAATGTAGGTATAGAATTTTTTTATGGTGAATATGAAATACAATATATTGAAAAAGAAAATGAATTAAATATTTTTAAGATTGTTGGCAATAACCCACAAAATATTTATAAAATTTATAAACATAAAAATGCTTTAGTAGATGATAAATTAGAAATTCCAAAGATTGATTATATTATCTTTTTAGATTCTGATAATTATTGGGAGTTAAACTGCATAGAAGAGTGTGTTATAAGAATGCAAAATGTAGATGTATTATGGTTTGACCATACTTGTATTTATGATGATGGTATAGAAGATAAGGGCCAAAAAACAAGGATGAATATATTTAATTTCACTCAAGAATGTACTATCACTCCAAGAGACTATGCTAAGCAAGCTATAAAAGTAGGTTCAAGGGATATCTCGTTTAGCTGGGGTGGTATGATAGATTTTTCATTTTTAAAACAATTAAAACTTAAATTTATTAACAAAATCATCAATGAAGATATTCATTTTGGCATGGTTTTATTTAGCTGTGCTAATAATATTTATATTTTGCCAAAAAGATTGTATTTGTGCCGTTTGAGAGCAAATAGTATATCAAATCATGATAAGAAAGTCACAAAGGCAAATGTATCAGAGTACTTTAAAGACTTATATGAATTTTTTGGAGAAAATGCTAAAGAGGCAAAAAACTATTTAAAAGCAGCAAGTAGGATGATAACAGCTTTAGAGTTGATAGAATTTTTTAAAGATCAAAAAAATGAAAATTTTCAAGCTATAAAGGAAACCTTTTTGCCTTTTTATGTAAAAAAGGCTTTGATGATTAAAAAATTTAAAAAAGATCCTTTAAATTTAAAGGAAAAATTACCTATAATAAAACCTTTTATCCAAACAAAAATTCCTTATGATCTTTGGAAAATTTGGCAAAAAATAAAAAGTATTTTTAGATAAAATCAACTTTGCAAAATGATTTTATCTATCATTGAATCTTTTTTTATAGATTTAAAATGCGTGAGTTTGTGTAAAAAACTTTGTTTTTGAATTTCTTCCCAAAGAGTTGGATTAAATTTTTCTTTGGCGCTAAATTGTAATAAATGGCATTCTATATCACTCATGTTTTTATAAACATCATTTACAAAGCTATGCTCTTTTAAAAGTTCAAATATGATATGCAGTACAAAATAATAGTGATTTTCATTTGATTGCTCATTTTTCCAATAATTTATTAAAATATCTTTTAGAGTTTGAATAAAAGTATTGCTTGCTTTGGCTATCATAAAACTACTTAGCATTTTAACCTTAAAATCATCATTCCAGTTAAAATATCCATAAGAAAAATACCCACTTTTGATAAAATTTTTCAATTTCTCTTTACTAGGTTTTGTTTTTGATCTTTCAAAGATAAAAAAATCTTTATTACAAAGTTCACTAGGAATTTTAGAGCTTAAAAATATACTTGCATCACACCATATACCTCCATAAGTTGCAAGTAAGCATACTCTTAAAAGATCTGAAAAAAAAGTTATAGTTTTTTCTCCAAAAAAATTATTTTCTAATTTTTCTATAACATATGGTGGAAAATCAATATACTCTTTTATATTATCTTTATCTAAAATGATGATTGTGTAGTCATCTTTCATTTGACTTTGCACTGAATTGAAACATTGTTGTATCATAGGTGAAGCTTGATTTTTACCTTGATACCAAAATTGCCAAATAATTTTATCGTTTTTAAAATGATGTTTTTTTTCAAAATCAAAATGAGGAATTTTTCCTTCTAAAAAAGGGTTTATATAGTTGTTTGAAAGATAATTAGCCACTTTGGGGTGTTCTAACTTATATTGAATATGATTTCTTAATTTTCTTCTTATTGATTTTATAGGTATAAATGAGCTTAGTTTTTTTGTTAAAGTATTATAAATTAAAGAATTGTTTTGTTGTATTTGCATATATATTCCTCAAAAGTTTTTCTGATATAATATCGAAAATAATTAAGGTTATGTATATATGAAAACCGTA